>CALRVY020000076.1:0-13417 GCA_943371725.1 Pseudanabaena sp. UWO311
CGACTTCCTTTGGCAGCAAACTCGTTTTCGATGGTTTTCCAATTCGTTTTAATATTGTCGAAACTTAATTTCGAGATCGAATCAGCGTAATCTTCATATTCTTTAACGGCTATTTCAGCCTCTTTTTCGGTATTGCTTTTGCAACTTCCTAAAGTGATGGCGAGCACGGCCAAAAATCCTACGATAAATTTTTTCATAACTTGTTTATTTTATTTAGTAAAGGTATCTTGCTGCGATACAGCGAGCCTTATGCGATTCGAAACAACTGTTACGCAATTAGCACGCAGACAAACTGTAACAACTCATGCTATTTTGCTACTTACCCTAAAAAGAGATTTTGAAAGAATTAATTAAACTCAAGTCGATTAAGCGAGATTTTGCGCTGGGCGCGGAAACGATTCGTGTTCTCAAAGGAATCGATTTAACGATAAATCAGGGTGAATATGTGGCACTAATGGGTCCGTCGGGTTCCGGGAAATCGACCTTAATGAACTTATTGGGTTGCCTGGATACGCCAACTTCGGGTTCGTATATTTTGAACGGACAAGACGTGAGCAAGATGCGCGACGACGAATTAGCGGAGATTCGCAACAAAGAAATTGGTTTCGTATTTCAAACCTTTAACTTGTTGCCGCGAACTACAGCATTGGATAATGTGGCGCTTCCGATGATTTACGCCGGTTACGGAAAAGCCGAACGTAGCGCTCGTGCCAAAGAAGTGCTGGAACAAGTGAATCTCGGCGATCGGATGGATCACCAACCCAACCAGTTATCGGGTGGTCAGCGGCAACGTGTAGCTATTGCTCGTGCCTTGGTGAACAAACCGTCTATTATCTTAGCCGATGAACCAACGGGAAATTTAGATTCCAAAACCAGTGTCGAAATCATGAAGCTTTTCGATGACATTCACCAAAACGGAAATACCGTAATTTTGGTAACGCATGAAGAAGACATTGCCGCTTACGCACACCGCGTGATTCGTTTGCGCGATGGTATAATCGAATCAGACAATCAGAAATAATAAGATGAAAGTATATACAAAAACCGGCGACGGCGGAACTACAGCGCTTTTTGGCGGAACCCGAGTTCCGAAAGACAACATTCGAATTGATAGTTACGGAACTGTTGATGAGTTGAATTCGTACATTGGTTTAATTCGCGATCAAGATATTTCAGAGATTCACAAACAAACGCTTATCGAAATTCAAGATCGTTTGTTTACTGTGGGTGCGATTTTAGCAACGCCGCAGGAGAAAGAGTTTTTGAAAAACGGCGAGCGTCGATTACAGAATTTAGGATTACTGCAAACAGACATCGATTTTCTCGAAAAGGAAATCGACCGTATGGAAGATAGTCTGGAGCCGATGACGCATTTTGTTTTGCCGGGCGGGCATCAAACGGTGTCATTTTGTCATATTGCCCGTTGCGTTTGTCGCAGAGCAGAACGTTTGGCAGTACATTTAGGACATGAAGAGCCCATTGAACCGATGGCAATTATGTATTTAAATCGTTTATCAGACTACCTTTTTGTTTTGGCACGGATGTTGACCAAGGAGCTAAACGCGGTCGAAGTAAAGTGGATTCCGAGAAAATAATCGATTTTTCTTAAAATAATTACGATAACACCGCGTAAACACTACGTTCTTATCAAATCGAAATTAAAGTGTTTTTTACTTTGAAATTTTAGTAAAAAATATATTTTTGCATAAACCTAATTAGACAACAAAATGTACTGGACGTTAGAACTTGCTTCCTATTTGAGCGATGCTCCATGGCCGGCAACAAAAGACGAGTTGATTGACTATGCGATTCGTGCCGGGGCTCCGCTAGAGGTCGTAGAAAACCTACAATCAATCGAAGATGAAGGTGAAATCTACGAATCAATGGAGGAAATTTGGCCTGACTATCCGACCGACGAAGATTATCTTTGGAACGAGGATGAGTATTAACAAGAAATCACTCAAAAGCATAAAAGTCTCTCAAGTAGAGGCTTTTTTTTTGCATAAATTTGCACACAATTTTTCAGCAACCAAAGAATCAAATATATGAGTCTTATCAATAGTATTTTGAAAGTGTTTGTTGGCGATAAATCTCAAAAAGATATCAAAGCCATCCAACCTTACATCACAAAAATAAAAACGTTCGAACCGGCTTTAATGAACTTATCGCACGACGAATTGCGCGCCAAAACCGCCGCCTTCAAAGAAACCATTAAAGAAGGACGCAAAGCACAAGACGAAAAAATCGCCAAACTGCTCCAAGAAATTGAAGCCGTTTCGGATATCGATAAAAAAGAATCGCTCTATCTGGAAATCGATCAACTCGAGAAAGAAGCGTACGATGCTACCGAAAAAGTGTTGCTTACAATTCTTCCAGAAGCTTTTGCTGTGGTGAAAGAAACCGCTCGCCGATTCAAAGAAAATACGGTGATTGAAGTTACCGCTACCGCGAAAGATCGCGAGTTAGCAGCCGTGAAACCCTACATTTCGCTCGAAGGAGATAAAGCCATATACGCCAATTCGTGGAATGCAGCTGGAAAGCAAATTACCTGGGACATGATTCACTACGATGTGCAGCTCATCGGCGGTGTAGCCTTGCATCAAGGAAACGTTGCCGAAATGCAAACCGGTGAAGGTAAAACGTTGGTGGCAACCTTGCCGCTCTATTTGAATGCGCTTCCTGGAAAAGGCGTACACTTGGTAACTGTAAACGACTACTTAGCCAAGCGTGATAGCTCATGGAAAGCGCCTTTGTTTGAATTCCACGGACTTACCGTAGATTGTATCGATAACCACCAACCAAACTCCGACGGTAGACGTAAAGCTTATGAAGCCGACATCACCTACGGAACGAACAACGAATTTGGTTTCGACTACCTGCGCGATAACATGGCGCACACACCAGCCGAACTTGTGCAACGCAAACACAATTACGCCATTGTCGATGAGGTTGACTCGGTATTGATCGACGATGCACGTACGCCGTTGATTATTTCGGGTCCGGTTCCGCAAGGCGATCGTCACGAATTTAACGAACTAAAACCAAAAGTGGAGCAACTCGTTAACTTACAACGACAAATTTCAAACGGTTTCTTAGCTGAAGCGAAAAAACTCATCAAAGAAGGAAACACCAAAGACGGCGGATTCAACTTACTTCGCGCACACCGTGCCATGCCTAAAAACAAGGCATTGATTAAGTTTTTGAGTGAAGATGGTGTAAAACAACTTTTACAGAAAACGGAAAATCAATACATGCAAGACAACAATCGCGAAATGCACAAAGTTGACGAAGCTTTGTATTTTGTGATTGAAGAGAAAAACAATTCGGTTGAATTGACCGAAAGCGGCATCAAAGCACTTTCTGGCGATACCGATTCGGATTTCTTTGTACTTCCTGATATGGGAACGGAAATCGCTAAAATTGAACAAGCGAAATTGTCTAAAGAAGATGAAATCGAGGCTAAAGAAAAGCTTTTTAATGAGTTTGGTCAGAAAAGTGAACGCATTCACACCTTGACACAGTTGTTGAAAGCTTACACTTTATTTGAGAAAGATGTAGAATATGTGATCATCGACAATAAAATTTTGATTGTAGATGAGCAAACCGGTCGTATCATGGACGGTCGTCGTTACAGCGATGGTTTACACCAAGCGATCGAAGCTAAGGAAAACGTAAAAATCGAAGCAGCTACGCAAACTTTTGCAACCATTACCTTGCAAAACTACTTCCGTATGTACAGCAAACTGGCTGGTATGACAGGTACTGCCGTTACTGAAGCGGGTGAGCTTTTCGAAATTTATAAACTAGATGTCGTTGAAATTCCCACAAACCGAGCCATTTCAAGAATCGATCACGAAGATTTGATTTACCGTTCCGTGCGCGAAAAATTCAATGCCGTAATCGAAGATGTAACGAAACTTTCCGAAGCGGGTCGTCCGGTACTTATTGGTACCACTTCCGTGGAAATTTCTGAATTATTGTCGCGAATGCTAAAAATGCGCGGTGTAAACCACAATGTATTGAACGCGAAAATGCACAAGCAGGAGGCGCAAATTGTTGAAGAAGCTGGTAAGCCAGGTGTGGTAACTATTGCTACAAACATGGCTGGTCGTGGTACCGACATTAAATTAACGCCAGAGGTAAAAGCCGCCGGTGGTTTAGCGATTATTGGTACCGAACGTCACGATTCTAGACGTGTCGATCGTCAGTTACGCGGTCGTGCAGGTCGTCAGGGAGATGTCGGAAGTTCGCAATTTTACGTATCGCTCGAAGATAACTTGATGCGTTTGTTTGGTTCGGATCGTGTGGCGAAAATCATGGATCGTATGGGATTGAAAGAAGGCGAAGTAATTCAGCATTCGATGATGACCAAATCGATTGAGCGTGCGCAGAAAAAAGTAGAAGAAAACAACTTTGGTGTTCGTAAACGTTTATTGGAGTACGACGACGTTATGAACGCACAACGTGAAGTGGTTTACAAACGCCGCCGTCACGCATTAGAAGGTGAGCGATTGAAAGTAGATATCGCAAACATGATTTACGATACCTGCGAATTGTTGGTAGATCAAGCGAAAGCAGCAGGCGATTACAAGAATTTTGAATTCGAATTGTTCCGTTATTTCTCTATTGAATCGCCTGTAGTAGAATCGGATTTCAACAAACAATCGGCTAACGATTTAACGAATACCGTTTATAAATCGGTTTTAGATTTTTATGAAGCGAAGACAGCGAACAGTGCCGAGCAAGCATTTCCGATTATTTCGGGCGTTTTCGAAAACGAAGGAAACAAATTTGAGCGCATTGTAGTTCCGTTTACCGACGGAGTGAAAACGCTCAACGTGGTAACCGATTTAAAGAAAGCCTACGAATCGCGTGGCAAGCAGCTGATTACCGATTTCGAAAAGAACATCACGTTGGCAATAGTCGATGAGGCTTGGAAAAAGCATTTACGCAAAATGGACGAGCTGAAGCAATCGGTGCAATTGGCCGTTCACGAACAAAAAGATCCGCTGTTGATCTATAAATTCGAAGCGTTTAAACTTTTTAGCAATATGTTGAATGGTGTGAATCGCGAGGTGATTTCGTTCTTGTTTAAAGGCGATTTACCGCAGCAAAATGCACCACAAATTCAGGAAGCACGCGAAGTAAAGCCGAAGGAGAATTACCAAACTTCGAAAGACGAAATTCCGAATAGCGATCAAACAGCAGCTCAGAATCGCGAAGCAGCGCAAACCCAGCCCAAGCAAGTAACTGAAACGATAGTTCGGGAAACGCCGAAAATCAATCGAAACGATACAGTTACCATTAAACACGTTTTGAGTGGGAAAACCGAAACGATGAAGTACAAAAAAGCCGAGTCGTTACTGCAATCCGGCGAATGGGTTTTAGCGTAAAAGAAACTTACGAATTAGACAATAAATCAATGAAATCTGCTGTAAAAGGCAGATTTTTTTTTTGGGCGCCCGGGCACGCTTTCGCCTTTACTCCTCGGCGAGTTCCGCTGCGCTACACCGCCTGTGGGGTATCGGCTCGCCCGAGGCAGAAAGCCGAACTGACCGCAGGTAATCGTTGGCGCGGCAATCGTTACCAACGTTTGGTCAAAAATCCGTACTATCGTTTTGGCACATCATCTTAATATTTGATTAGTTATAAACTGAAAACGTTGCTAGTAATTTTGTAGCGTAGTTTACATTATGTACAAAGATGTAAACTAAAAGTTCGAATGTAATGCCAAGTAAATACAGTAAACAAAGCGAAGGATAGTCAGCATTTATTCTGATTCATTTCAACGATCTTTTTAATGAATAAAATCACTTTCATCGCTGCCATACAAAGTGTTCGCACGATATAATCCGTATAAAAAATACGCCGAACGAAAAATCCGTTCGGCGTTCCAACTAAAACAAAAAATCGGCAGACTAAAACTTGTAGCCTGCACCAATGAAAATACCGCTGATAGCTACATCTCCTGTGCCAAGCGAATATTTCGCATTTACGTCGAATTCCTCTGAAATGTCGTACGACGCACCAAAATCAACATTGATTTTAAATTTCTCTTCTTCCAGTTCGGTGAAGTAGTTTAAACTTGGGCCAGCCATCAAGTGAAAGCTATCGGCCAACTCGTACTTTGCCAAAATCGGTACGCTCAAGAAGTTAAAATCCTTGATCAATACATACATCAATTCGGGTTGTACTGCAAATTTTTCAGAAATGCCAATTGTAGCAAAACCGCCGAGGTAGTAACCTGTTTCTGAACCAGTAACTTCACCTAACGGACCAAGATCCACTTTTGTTGATGCCAAGTCGACACCCGCTTTTACGCCAAATTTTGTCTCTTGTGCTTGTGTAGCAAAAGTTCCAGCAATTGCTGCTAATACAAATAGTAATTTTCTCATAAGTAAATGTTTGTTAGTTATGAGTCAAAACTACTTAGTGAGCTAATCTTCTGAAATACTACAAATGACGTATTTTTCAGTGCATGTTTTAGCAATGTATCAATTGAAGTCAATTCCCTTATTGGTCGTTACGCGTCCGGAAAAATCTTCCCTGGATTCAAAATCCCGTTTGGATCAAAGACGTTTTTGATTCCACGCATTAAATCGAGGTGATGCGTTGGGAATTTTATGGGCATGTAATTTTTTTGCACGTAACCAATGCCGTGTTCGCCCGAAAGTGTGCCACCAAGTGCCACTGTTAGCTCAAAAATTTCGGTGATGCCTTTCGGAATGTCTTCCTGCCATTGCTGTTCGCTGAGGTCGCCACGAATGATGTTGACATGCAAGTTTCCATCGCCGGCGTGTCCGTAACAAACCGATTTAAATCCGTATTTCGCACCAATGCGCTTAATGCCTTGCAACAACTCAGGTAGGGCATAGCGCGGAACGACAGTATCTTCTTCTTTGTAAACCGAATTGGCTTTAACAGCTTCGGCTATGCTGCGGCGCATTTTCCAAAGTTGATTTTTCTGTTCGGTAGAATCGGCGAAAAGAATATCATCTATGTCGTAAGCTTCGAAAACGCTGCACAATTTTTCAGCTTCTTCGAGCAGTTGGTCGAGGTTGTTGCCATCGAGTTCTACCAACAAATGTGCATTTACGTTGGGCGCAACTACAACATTCAGGTTGTCAACAAATTGCAGTGCCCAGTCGATGGCGTCGCGTTCCATAAATTCGAGCGCCGACGGAACAAATCCGGCTCGAAAAACGGCTGAAACAGCTTCACAAGCTTCGGCTTCGTTGCGAAACGGCACGAGCATTAAAACGTTTTGAGTAGGCAAGGGCAAGAGTTTTAGCGTAGCTCGTGTAATAACTGCTAAAGTTCCTTCGCTGCCTACCAACAATTGCGTGAGGTTGTAGCCGGTAGCGTTCTTTAATGTATTTGCGCCGGTTTCGATGATCGTCCCGTCGGCCAAAACCGCTTGTAAATTTAGTACGTAATCTTTGGTAACGCCGTATTTTAGCGCGCGTGCTCCACCAGCATTTTCGGCGATGTTGCCACCGATGAAACAACTGCCCTGACTGCTCGGATCGACCGGATAAAACAAGCCGTGTTGCGCCACCGCATCGCGCAGGGTTTGCGTAACGACAGCCGTTCCGGTGGTTACCTGCAGGTTTTTCAAATCAATGTCGTGAATTTGATTGAAACGTTCCATTGATAGACCAATGCCGCCATGAACGGCTAATGCTCCGCCGCTTAAACCGGTACGTCCGCCGATGGTAACTACGGGAATTTGATGTTGGTTTGCGATTTTTAGAACGGCCGACACTTGTTCAACGGTAGCTGGTTTGACCACAATATGAGGTGGAAACGACAGGTCTTCGGTTTCGTCGTGGCCGTAATGCAACAGCGTTTCTGTATCGCGGTAGCAGTCGAGGTTTGGAATATTTTGAAGTTCGGAAAGAAACGAATCGGTAAGCATATTCTTTTGAAAACGATTTTTCGGTTACGGATTTTGCGTTAGGGATTGTAGCGGAAATCCTGTTTTGCGCTGCCGCTTAAGGCGCGAAACAGATTGCAGCGAAAAGCCCGACCGCGAAGTTACGATTTTAGATGAAGCGATTTCGTTTTCGCGGGAACGCCCAAATAAACTTGAAAAATTGATTATTTGGTTTCTTTATTTTTGCGGAAATCGAAATTGAATATGGTATTGACAATCAGACCATTATTGTATTGAAAAACGTCTTGATTGTTGATGTTTCTACCAAACTGCACGATTTGATTGAGGTAGCCGGCTTCGATTTTAAAATTGGACGTAAGGTTGCAGCCGAGCAGAATTCCGAGGCGATTTTGATCGAAGACATTGGCGCCGATATTTTCGCCAAAACCGAGGAAAATTTCGTCGTAAACAGCTAAATAAGGTGTTTTAGGTTTCGGATTTTTAGATAGCGGAATTTGCCAGCGCATCATATATCGCATCCGATTTAGGAATAAATAATCGTCTTCGGAAGTCGATGCAGCGGTGGCAAATCGACCCACCCAGCGCTGTTCGAGCATGAGTCGGTGCGTGAGGTCGAAATTTCCAACTTTATCGGTAATTGTTGCCATTTGATAGGCGCGGTGTTCGGTAAATGTTTTGCCAAATCCGTTTAAAGGAATGTCTCCGTAGGCATACGTTTCAATCCAGGCATAACCTATCCGAATTTGTAAATTGTTGGTTGCCTGATAGTTTACTCCAAGACGAAGTAGGCTTTGCTGCGGATTGGAAATGGTTTCGGCGCGTCGCCATTGGTATTCGGTGTGTACACTCCATTTATCAGCTACTTTAAACGTTCCAAAATAGTTGTACCAACCGATTTCGTTGCGATCGGTGATGCGTGTGGTTTGGGCTACAACAGTGGTAAAGCAGCAGCCGAGAAATAGTGCGAGAGTTCGTTTTTTAATCATAATACAGTAAGCTTTACTATTTGAAAAGTTGTTTTGTCTTGCTTTTGTATTTTGTTTTGCTTTTGGAATAGTACAAGAGTTACTTGTGGATAAGTTTGCTTGTAAACTTCGGATTAAAAGTAGTTTAAATTAATCGCTGTTTAGACAAAAAAAGCCGAACTCCGTAGAGCTCGGCATCTCCACTTCATAAATCCGCTCTTATTTCTTTTTAGGTTGAGGAAGGTTTAGGAGTGTTTCCTCAATAAATTCCACTTTTCCAGTGTGAATGTCGTAAATGGCACCTACAATTAAAATTTCGCCATCTTGGTATTTTCTATGTAAAATAGGTTCTAAATCGCGAAGCGAGTTTACTTGTTCGATTACATTTTGTCTAACGGCATTATCTACGGGATTTCCGATACGGTGAGATGATTTTGCAACGGCAGGTTTGATCTCATTAATCAGTGTAACGATGTGTCCAGGAACGTTCTCTGGTCGTTCTACAGCTGCGGCTACGGCTCCACATTCGGTGTGTCCGAGAACTACGATGAGTTTTGTTTTGAGTTTAAGCGTTGCAAATTCCATACTTCCGTAAGAAGCTGCTGCAGAAACCTGTCCGGCGGTTCGAATGATAAACAAATCTCCTAAACCTTGGTCGAAAATAAGTTCGTTGGGTACGCGAGAGTCGGAACAGCCAACAATAGTAGCGAAAGGCGCTTGTCCGTTTTCTAATTGTTTGATGGTGTTAGCATCTTGCCGTGGTTTAATGCTTTTTCCTTCAACAAAGCGTCGGTTTCCGCCCATTAATTTTTTAAGTGCTACTCGTGGATCTGCGTAGGCTGAGTCGCGATTAACCACATAGTGTTCTTTTTTCCATTGTTCAGAGCCAACTTCCGCTGTTTTTTCAATAGCTGCTTTTTTAGAATTTCGTTTTCTTGTTTCTTGTGCTTGTACACTCATGCAATGGACAAGCAATGCAACTGAAAGAATTAGTTTAAATGTTTTCATTTTCTTTTTCATTTTAGATTTTCGGCAAACATATTTTCTTTTTGCGAAGTCGATTACGGAATTATTTATACTTTAACGAATCGTTAATCTAATTTTTTTAGATGGAAAACGAGAGTGCTTTTTACAAAGCTGCATTATTGACAGTTGGGTATTTTCTTAGTTTTAAATTAATTGAAAATCAGTATTTTAAATTTTAGTGAAACATTTTTTGGTTTGTTTACGATAAGATAAAATTGGTTGATTGGCTGTTGTTTTAACTAAAAAATTGCAAATTATTTGTGAATTATCGTACTGCTTTGAATGATTATACCAATTTAAAGGTACAATTGGTATTATTTTAAGTTCGTGCAGTTTCATCAGAGTTGGAACTTTTATTAGGCTGCTTCGACAACAAAAAACAGAAATCACTATCTTTAAAACAAAAATGAAGTTTCAATTTTTATTGGCAATTTTGGTATTAGGAACAAGTTGCCAGCAGCGAAAAGCAATGGAGTCAGCAAAAAACAACGAATCAAGTAGTTTGTAAAGTAAATGGCAGTTAATAGAACTCAACGGTAGCGTACTTCAAGTTTCTGAAGGCTTAAAAACACCAATCATTACTATAGAGAAAGCAGGTCGTATTTCGGGTAACGCCAGTTGCAATAATTTCTTTGGTTCGTTTGAAACAGATGGAACTTTTCGTTTGAAATTCAGCAAAATGGGAAGCACTATGATGGCTTGCAATGATATGAGTTTGGAACGCGAATTTCTACAAAATTTGGAAGTAGTAGATAATTATACGTTGACAAAAGATACACT
This sequence comes from Pseudanabaena sp. UWO311, assembly GCA_943371725.1. Taxonomy (GTDB): domain Bacteria; phylum Bacteroidota; class Bacteroidia; order Flavobacteriales; family Flavobacteriaceae; genus Flavobacterium. Next base: position 10,669 of record CALRVY020000076.1, read on the forward strand.
ATCGCTGAATAAAGCACGTATGGCGCCCTTGCTGCGTTTGATTCGTGTACGTTAGGTATAAACGCTTTTTTTACCTGCAAAAAATCTTGCAATAATACAAACAGGTAAAGCATAGTAAAAGTAATCGGCACCAAATAGTTCCAAGCTCATTATGGCGCAGGTTAACGGAACGGCGGCAGCTGAACCAAACACGGCTACAAAGCCCATCGCGGCTCCAAAACCAATAGGTAAACCGATTTGCATGGCAAGAAAGCTTCCGAGTGTTGCACCTATAAAAAATAGTGGTGTCACTTCTCCGCCTTTGAATCCGGCTGCTAACGTAATTGCGGTGAAGAGAAGTTTCCAGCCAAAAACAGTGGCTTCGGTTGGTTTCAAAAAAGCTTTTTCAATTTCGGGAACGCCTAGTCCAAGATAGCGGTCGGTTTGTAAAATTAGAACGAGCAAAACCACCAGACTGCCGCCAATGACCGCTTGCAACGGCTTTTTAGGTGTTATTTTTTGAAAGCCAATTTTTATCTTTTCTTGTAATTCGATGAACAAGCGCGCGGTAAATCCGAACGCCAAAGCGCAAACGAATAAAGCGCACACTAATCTGAAACTACAATCGGGGAGAAGCGTTGTTTGATAACTGGTGTGTGAAATCGGAAGTAATAAGGCAACTGAATTTGCTAAAAGGGCACAAAAGCAAGCAGATGCGACAGAAACGAGACTTGTTTTATTGAATTTATCGACTTCAAAAGCAAATAATAATCCGGCGAAGGGCACGCCAAAAATAGCGCTAAATCCGGCTGCAAGTGCACACCGAAGTAAGGTTTTTTGTTGCGCTTTATCGAACGCAAGTAACCGACTTACAGCTGCTTGAATACCGGCTGCAATTTGCAAAGCTGTTCCCTCGCGTCCGGCGCTACCACCAAAGAGGTGTGTGAGTATAGTACTGATGAAAATGGTCGGTGCCAGGAAGAAATTCCAGTTTTGGCTATCCGTTTTCAGTCCATTTACCAGCAATTTTGTTCCAGCTTGGTAGGTTGGAACGTATTTTTCGTAGTACCAAACCATAAGCCAACCTGCAAAAGGCAAACCGAATAGTAAAAATGGGAATTCAATTCGGAGGTTGGTTACAAAATCCAGACACCACAGAAATGTTCCTGCTGCTAATCCAATTGAAATCGATAGTAACAATAGCGCAACCAACCACCGTAACTGCTTTTTTAGGTTTGTGAAAAAATACGGTACTTCTTGTTTCAACGGTCGGATTCTAGTTCAGCGGAACGTGCTTTTTCAAGAAAATCGGTTCCAAAGCTTAGTTTTTTAGCCAAAGGAGCGTTGGGAGCGATCGCCCGCCAAAAAGGTGTGATTTCGCTTAAAGGTGTTCCTGCTTGATATTTTTCGAAATTGAGTTCGGCAACTATTCGCAAGAAAATTCCAGTAGTAACCGGACAGGTATGCGTTGCGCCGTAGGTTAAGGCAAGGTCTTTTCGGATGTCAGTCATAGAGACCAAAGTTCCGGCTGGAATTTGTTCGATATATTCAGCGAAGATTTTTGGAGTTGCGATTAGCATCAATGCGTTTTCGGGAATGTCGGCAAAACGTTTGTCGATTCGTTTTACTTCTGCTTCCTTGCGTTGATCGAATTTCTGTTGCCACGTTTTCGTTGCCATAGTACAATATTCTAATCTATTGTTTTAGAGTCGTTTAATTTGGTTAGTATTTTCGCTTCTAAATCGTAAATCGCTTTGAGTTGTTCTTCTGCAATCAAATCGATTTTCTGGTGTAAACTTCTAATTTCAAGTTCGGCTTTCAAATTTACCAAATAATCATTTTCGGAGCGTTGCCGATCTTTTTCTTCTTGTCGGTTTTGGCTCATCATAATAATCGGCGCTTGCAAGGCAGCAATGCACGACAAGATGAGGTTCATTAAAATATAAGGATACGGATCAAAACGTTCTGAACGCATGGCAAACGAATTAAATGCAATCCAAATCATAAGCAAAATGAAAAAGCTGATGATAAACGACCAACTACCGCCAAAACGTGCTACTTTATCGGAAATTTTCTGTCCTTGAGTCAGGTATTCGCGTGGTGGATGAAGTAAATTTTCGGTTATTAATTGTTCTTCTTCTAGTGTTTTGGAAACAATTTCACGTAGTTTTTTAAGTTGGTCGACGGCAAAATCTTCGGCAGATTCGAATTCTGTTTTCATAGTTTTTAGTTTAATGTTGCTTCAAGCTTTAAGTAAAGAAGCGCTGTAATAATTGCAAGTGTGAAGCTCAGTAAAGTTCCGATTAAAATGTATTCGGTGAGTTTTATTTCTTTGCTGTCACGTAAATCGCCAAAGCGGAAAATGGATTTCGCGGCAAGCAAAAAGCCAACGCCTTCCCACAAATTAGAGGTAATGAAAATAAAAATCAGCAAACGTTCCAGAATTCCGATGTAAAATCCGGCTTCTGCAAGTCCCGTTTTTGGTGCTTCGTACGGGAAATAATTCATGAGTTTTTTCATCACAATCGCCGAACAAAATGTAGCCGTGATTAGTGCATTTAGCAGTAAAATCGTTTTTGCACTACCCAGGCGATCCCAACTGATTTCGAACGGCTCGAAGTAATTTACAAAAATAGCGATGGAGGCAAAGTGCAATGCCTGATCAATCACAAAAACAACAATGATTTTTTGGCGCTTTGCGAGTACCAACTTGGTAAACACATCGATTAAAAAATGGCTCAAGGCAAGTGCGATACAACCGGCTAGATGT
>CALRVY020000077.1:0-13370 GCA_943371725.1 Pseudanabaena sp. UWO311
ATTTCATCGCCGGAAGCAATTTTTGAAGTGATGATTTCTTCTGCAAGCGCGTCTTCAACATATTTTTGAATAGCACGTTTCAACGGACGTGCGCCAAATTGCTTGTCGAAACCTTTATCCGCAATAAATGCCTTTGCTTTGTCTGAAAGTTTTAACTGATATCCTAATTCGGCAATGCGCTTGTACAGATTTTTCAATTCGATTTCGATAATCTTATTGATATCTTCTTTTTCAAGCGGATTGAACACAATAACGTCGTCTATACGGTTCAAAAATTCTGGAGCGAATGCTTTTTTCAATGCATTTTCGATAACGCTTTTGGCATATTCATCACTTTGCGACACTTTTGCTGCCGTTCCGAATCCAACGCCTTGACCGAAATCTTTCAACTGACGTGCTCCAATGTTCGAAGTCATTATAATAACCGTGTTTCTGAAGTCGATTTTTCGTCCGAGAGAATCCGTCAAATAACCATCATCGAGCACTTGCAACATCATGTTAAATACGTCTGGATGCGCTTTTTCGATTTCGTCAAGCAATACCACAGCGTAGGGTTTTCTGCGCACTTTTTCGGTAAGTTGCCCGCCTTCTTCATAGCCAACATATCCCGGAGGCGCTCCGATTAAGCGAGAAATCGCGAACTTTTCCATGTATTCACTCATGTCGATTCGAATTAATGAATCTTCCGAGTCGAATAATTCTCGTGCCAAAACTTTTGCCAATTGTGTTTTTCCAACGCCGGTTTGTCCTAAGAAAATAAACGAACCAATAGGTCGGTTTGGATCTTTTAAGCCAGCTCTATTTCTTTGGATAGATTTTGCAATTTTATTGACGGCTTCATCCTGACCAATTACTTTACCTCGGATCAGTTCGGGCAATTTCGCGAGTTTGTTACTTTCCGTTTGTGCAATTCGGTTGACAGGAATGCCTGTCATCATCGAAACTACATCCGCAACATTATCTTCTGTTACCAAAATTCTATTTGATTTAGAATCGGCTTCCCATTGTTCTTGTGCAATCGCAAGATCTTTTTCAATACGTTTTTCATCGTCACGCAAACGAGCAGCTTCTTCGTACTTCTGCTTTTTTACGACCGAATTTTTGAGTTCCCGTACTTCTTCGAGCTGTCTTTCCAGATCAAGGATTGTTTTGGGAACGTCAATGTTAGTAATGTGAACGCGTGAACCCGCCTCATCTAGCGCATCGATGGCTTTGTCTGGCAAGAAACGTTCCGACATATATCTATTGGTTAACTTTACGCAAGCTTCGATAGCTTCGTCTGTAAACGTGACGTTGTGATGATCTTCGTATTTTCCTTTTACATTATTAAGAATTTGAATCGTTTCTTCTACAGTTGTAGGTTCAACGATTACCTTTTGGAAACGTCTTTCTAGAGCACCGTCTTTTTCGATGTATTGTCTGTATTCATCCAGAGTTGTGGCACCAATACATTGGATTTCACCACGTGCTAGTGCCGGTTTAAACATATTTGACGCATCGAGTGAACCCGTTGCACCGCCAGCACCAACAATGGTGTGAATTTCGTCGATAAACAAAATGATATCGTCATTCTTTTCCAGTTCGTTCATAACGGCTTTCATTCGTTCTTCAAACTGTCCGCGGTACTTAGTTCCAGCAACAAGACTCGCCAAATCGAGTGTTACTACACGTTTATTGAATAAAATTCGCGATACTTTTTTCTGAATGATACGCAAAGCCAAACCTTCGGCAATAGCCGATTTACCCACGCCAGGTTCGCCAATAAGCAGCGGATTGTTCTTTTTGCGTCGGCTCAAAATTTGCGAAACCCGTTCAATTTCTTTTTCGCGTCCAACAACAGGGTCTAGTTTTCCTTCTTCGGCCATTTCGGTTAAGTCGCGACCGAAATTATCGAGTACCGGTGTTTTCGATTTTTTGTTGGTTTTATTCGCAGGATTATTGAAACTGCTTTCTTTTAGACTGTCATCTTGTCCTGAATCGTCATTGTATGACTCGTTTCGCGGCAGGTTTTTCTGGAAATCGTCGTCGATTGGCATCATATTTAAATATTGTTCTTTTGCTGAATCATAATCAATTTTCAATTTGTTCATCAGCTTGGTTGTAGGATCTGAATCGTTTTTAAGAATACACAGCAGCAAGTGTGCGGTGCTAATTTCTTTACTTTCGTAGAGTTTTGCTTCTAAGAAAGTAGTTTTTAGTGCACGTTCGGCTTGTCTAGTAAGGTGCAGATTTTTCTTGTCGTTGTTTACAATTGGCTTATCTACTGGCGGACTCAATATTTCGACTTTTCTTCTCAAATGTTCTAAATCAACTGAGAGGTTATTTAAAATATTGATGGCTTTACCGTTTCCGTCTCGCAGAATTCCAAGCATAAGGTGTTCGGTTCCAATAAAATCGTGTCCCAAACGCAAAGCTTCTTCCTTGCTGTAAGTGATTACATCCTTTACCCGAGGTGAAAAATTATCATCCATTTTATATTTTGGGTCTTAAGTTTATTTCTTGAAAAGCTTCAAAAACTATACCTTCAAATGAAGCTGTCAGCTAAATGACAAAAAATCTGCGTTATTTTCAGTTAATTTTCTATTAATTTATTAACCATACTGGTAGATTGTACTGTTGATAAAATGACAATATTTTGACTAAAATTTGCTTCATGCACAAAGCAGATACCTTATATTAGCGAGATTTTTTTAACCACATAGTTTTTAAAATATTTGAAGCTTATGGCCGATGGCGAAAAGTTAATTCCGATTAATATTGAAGATGAAATGAAGTCAGCCTACATCGATTATTCGATGTCGGTTATTGTATCGCGTGCACTACCAGATGTTCGCGACGGACTTAAACCCGTACACCGACGCGTGTTATACGGGATGTATGAATTAGGCGTACTTTCTAACAGAGCGCATAAAAAATCGGCAAGAATTGTCGGTGAGGTTCTGGGTAAATACCACCCGCATGGCGACTCTTCCGTGTACGATGCGATGGTTCGTATGGCACAAGAATGGAGTTTGCGTTATTTGCTTGTTGATGGCCAAGGTAACTTTGGTTCGATAGATGGCGATTCTCCTGCGGCGATGCGTTATACCGAAGCGCGTATGAAGAAGATTTCGGAGGAAATCATGGCGGATATCGATAAAGAAACCGTTGATTTTCAGTTGAACTTCGACGATACGCTTTACGAACCTAAAGTAATGCCAACTAAAATTCCGAATCTCTTAGTTAACGGAGCTTCAGGAATCGCGGTAGGTATGGCTACTAACATGCCACCTCACAATTTATCAGAGGTAATTGATGGTACTTTAGCGTATATCGACAATAATGACATTGAAATCGATGAACTTATTTCACACATTAAAGCGCCGGATTTCCCTACTGGAGGTGTAATTTACGGTTACGATGGTGTAAAAGAAGCATTCAAAACCGGTCGTGGAAAAATTGTTCTTCGCGCAAAAGTACACTTTGAAGAAGTAGAAGGCAAAGAGTCGATAATTGTTACCGAGATTCCGTACCAGGTGAATAAAGCGGAAATGATTAAACGTACCGCCGATCTGGTAAACGAAAAGAAAATCGAAGGTATTTCGAATATTCGCGATGAATCCGACCGTTCGGGAATGCGAATCGTTTACATCTTAAAGCGCGATGCGGTTCCAAATGTGGTACTCAATACCTTATATAAGTACACGCAATTACAGTCGTCTTTTAGTGTTAACAATATTGCATTGGTAGCAGGTCGTCCGCAGATGTTGAATCTTAAAGATTTGATTCACTATTTTGTGGAACACCGCCATGATGTAGTGGTACGCAGAACGGAATTCGACTTGCGTAAAGCGGAAGAGCGCGCACACATTTTAGAAGGTTTAATCATTGCTTCAGACAATATTGACGAAGTAATTCAAATCATTAGAAGTTCAGCTAATACAGATTTAGCTCGCGAACGCTTGATGGAACGTTTTAGCTTAAGCGAAATTCAATCGCGAGCAATTGTCGACATGCGTTTGCGTCAGTTAACAGGACTAGAGCAAGATAAATTACGTGCTGAGTACGAAGAAATCATGAAATTGATTGAGCATTTACGAGCTTTGTTGGCAAGTAAAGAACTTCGTATGAATTTGATCAAGGAAGAATTAGCCGAAATCAAAGAAAAATACGGTGATGAAAGACGTTCGGCTATTGAATACAGCGGTGGTGATGTAAGTATTGAAGACTTGATTGCCGATGAACAAGTGGTTATTACCATTTCGCATGCCGGTTACATTAAACGCACGCCGCTAAGTGAATATAAGACGCAAAACCGCGGAGGAGTAGGGCAGAAGAGCGCCGGAACGCGAGATCAAGATTTCTTAGAACACATGTACGTGGCAACAAACCATCAATATATGTTGTTCTTTACGCAAAAAGGAAAATGTTTCTGGATGCGTGTGTACGAAATTCCTGAAGGAACAAAAACGAGCAAAGGTCGAGCTATTCAAAACTTAATTAATATTGAGCAAGACGATAAGGTGAAGGCATTTATATGTACACAAGATTTGAAAGATCAAGAGTACATTGAGAAGCACTTCTTAATTATGGTTACCAAAAAAGGACAAGTTAAGAAAACGCCTTTAGAACAGTACAGCCGACCACGAGCCAACGGAGTTGCCGCTATTACCATCAGAGAAGACGACGAATTGTTAGAAGCAAAACTTACCGACGGCGAATGCGATATTTTAGTTGCTGTTAAATCAGGTAAATTAGTGCGTTTTGAGGAACGTAAAACCCGTCCGATGGGAAGAACAGCTTCAGGTGTAAGAGGAATAACGCTTGCCGACGATAATGATGAAGTGATTGGTATGGTGGCAGTTAACGACAGAAATAGCGAGATTTTGGTTGTATCGGAAAACGGCTATGGAAAACGTTCAAGCTTAGACGATTACCGAATTACCAATCGCGGTGGAAAAGGTGTGAAAACACTTAACATTACCGACAAGACAGGTAAATTAGTAGCAATCAATAGCGTTACTGATGCAGATGATTTGATGATCATTAATAAATCGGGACTAACTATTCGTATGGCGGTAGAAGATTTACGTGTAATGGGTCGCGCTACACAAGGAGTGCGTCTGATCAACATCAAAGGAAACGATTCGATTGCCGCTGTAACAAAAGTGGTAAAAGAGGAGGAAGAAGAAGGTGATGTTTCAGAAACCGAAGCAGAAAATTCTGACGATAGTATAACAAACGAAGATCCGGAAACTGAGAATTCGGAGGATTAAATTTAGACAAATGAAAAAACTATTTTTTGTTGTTGTTCTTTCTTGTTTAGGAAGTACAACGGTTTTTGCTCAGAAAGACGAGTTGAAATCGCTTAAAAAAATCTATAGTCGAGATGAAGTATCGGCAAAAGATGCGATTGAGTACAAAGGCTTAGTGCAAAAAGTAAAGCCACTTGTTGTTGAAGAAAGCGACAAACTTTATGCGGCATTTTATGAGGCTAATACGCCAATGATTGAAATTGCAGCTTTGGGCGCAGCGGCAACTCCGGAAGCTATGGCAGCATTAATTACTCCAAAGAAAGTGACAGCTTACGCAACGGCGTCGAGTGCACTTATCGAATTCGAGCAAAAGCAAGGTAAGAAAGTACATACAGACCAAATTTTACAGCGCTACCAAGTTGCTAAAAATTTACTGTTAAATTACGTAGTTGTAATTGGTAATCAAAAGAAGTACAACGACGCAGCAGAAGTTTTGTACGCCATGTACATCATGGATAAAAAGGATGCTGAAAAGCTTTATTACGCAGCGAATTATGCTGTGAATAGTCAAGATTTCGATACAGCTTTAAAGTATTACGACGAGTTGAAGCGCATTAATTATTCGGGTGAAGGTACAGCGTATTATGCCGAAAGCGTTGCAACTTTGAAGGAAGAGTCGTTTAATACTAAAGCTGAGCGCGACAAGTTCGTGGAGTTGAAAACACACATTAAACCACGAGACGAAAAAATACCAAGCAAACGCGGTGAGATCTACAAAAACATTGCGTTGATATTGGTGGAGAAAGGTCAGATTGAAGAAGCAAAAAAAGCAATTAAAGATGCGCGTATGGCCAATCCAGACGACACAACTTTAATTATTTCGGAGGCAAATTTGTACTTGCAAACAAAAGATTTTGCTACCTACAAACAATTAGTAAAGGAGTCGTTACAACGTGATCCGAACAATAAAGATTTGATCTTTAACTTGGGCGTAATTGCATACAACAACAAAGAGTTATCCGACGCGGAAAATTATTACAAGCGCGTCATTGAGTTGGATCCAAATTATGCAAATGCGTACTTGAATTTAGCTATTTTGAAACTAGATGGCGAAAAGGATATAGTTGAAAAAATGAATAAACTCGGTACTTCAGCTGCTGAAAATAAGCAATACGATATTTACAAAAAGCAGCGTGAAGACATGTTTAAAGACGCTTTACCGTATTTGAAGAAAACAGTTGAATTGCAAGCTAGTAATATTGATGCTATTTCAACACTTTACAATGTATATCGCGCTTTGGATATGGAAACAGAAGCAAAAGCAACGAAAGCTCGTTTGAAAGAACTTGAAGGAAAGTAATTTCTTTTGAAAACGAACGTTTACAAATAAAACCGCCGGCGATTTATCGGCGGTTTTTTTGTGCACGTATTTCGCGGGAAGGATTGAAGCAAGCTACCGTGTAGCGCGGAAAGCCTGTGCGCTTGCGCCCCGCCCAAAAAAAATCACTTTTTAGTAGGTAATGGACTAACGATTTCGACATTTTGAAAGGCTATGGCACCACGAACAACGCCAGAAATGACTTGGCGAAGCGCCTCGATAATATGCATTTTTAAAGCCGATTGACCGAAAATCAGGCTCACCTGACGCGCTGGTTTCGGCTCTTCGAAATGGCGTAATTTACTCTTGTCTTTTTCAGATAAATCTAAAGTATGTAGGTAAGGAAGCAAAGTAATTCCTAAGCCTTCATCCGCCAGCTTCATCATCGTTTCGAAACTACCGCTTTCAATTTGAAAATTAGATTTTTTATCATTTCCATTAGGGTTGCACAAATTGATAATGCCATCGCGAAAACAATGTCCGTCGCGAAGCAATAAAATTTCGTTTAACTCTAAATCTTCTGGTTTGATAAGTTCCTTCCGATGTAAACTATTTTGCTCGGGAATGTAAGCAACAAAGGGCTCGTAATACAACACAAACTCTTTTAACTTGTCCTCGTCGAGCGGCGTTGCGGCAATAGCAGCATCCAAGTGGCCGTTTTTAAGCTTTTCAATTATTATTTGTGTGTTTTGCTCTTCGATGATGAGGTTAATTTTGGGATATTTTCGCACAAAATTCTTTAGAAACATCGGTAATAAAGTGGGCATTATTGTGGGAATAATTCCGATGGTGAAATCGCCACCTACAAAACCTTTCTGCTGGTCGACAATATCTTTAATTCGACCACTTTCGCGAACAATATTCTTTGCTTGTTCTACAATTTGCTGACCTACAGGCGTTAATTGAATCGGTTTTTTGCTGCGATCGAAAATCAAAACACCGAGCTCTTCTTCGATTTTTTGTATTTGCATACTCAACGTAGGTTGCGTAACAAACGATTTTTCGGCTGCTAAAGTGAAATTTTTATACTCGGCTACCGCGAGAACGTATTGAAGTTGTGTAATTGTCATTATAATTAAAAATAATACAAATATAAGAATGAATAGTTTAAACTTATGTATGAACTAATTATTAAGCCCTATCTTTGAAAGTAAAATAGCTATTATTATGGAAAAGATTAATTTTTTGGGATTACCTGCGAAGGAATGCCAGGCCGAAATTGCACAATTAAACGTTTTGTTAGCAAGTTTTCAAACGTATTATCAGAATTTACGCGGTATTCATTGGAATATTCGTGGAAAGCGATTTTTTGATTTACACGTAAAATTTGAAGAATTGTATAACGATGCGCAGCTTAAAATTGATTTAATTGCCGAACGAATTTTAACGATTGGCGGAGTGCCACTACATACCTTTGAAGACTACGTAAAGCACAATACGCTTGCAGTGGGAAAGTCGATTTCTGAAGATGAAAAAGCTATCAAGTTGATTGTTAGTTCGCTTTCAGGACTTTTAGAATTAGAACGACCACTCTTAAAATTATCGGGCGATATCAACGACGAAGGTACTAACTCCATGATCAGTGATTTTATTTCGGAACAAGAGAAAACGATTTGGATGATGAAAGCTTGGTTGGAAGAATCGGTATAAATTATTAGTAAAGAGCGTTTTAGAGAATTAACGATCTGAGACGCTTTTACTTTTTAGGCGCATTGCTGTTACGAACTTAACTCCAAAATAGGATGATTACAAGCCGATGGATGCTTTTTATAAGAAAATACTAGACAACAACCGCGAATGGGTGGTGAAGTCTTTGGAAAAAGATCCGAATTTTTTCGAAGATTTAGCAAAAGGACAGCAGCCGCCTTTGTTGTGGATTGGTTGTTCGGATTCTCGAGTACCTGCCAACGAAATTATTGGCGCTAAACCGGGTGAAGTTTTTGTGCACCGAAACATTGCTAATATGATCATTCACAGCGATATAAACATGCTTAGCGTTTTAGATTACGCAGTGAATGTACTGAAAGTGAAGCATGTTATAGTTTGCGGCCATTACGGTTGCGGCGGCGTAAAGGCAGCGATGGGGAACAGTAGTATTGGAATTATAGACAATTGGATCCGACATATTAAAGATGTGTATCGTTTGCATCAGGCGTATTTAGATCGGATTGACGACCCGGAAACCCGTTTCAACACTTTCGTGGAAGTAAACGTGAAAGAACAAGTGTACGATTTAGCGAAAACCTCGATTGTTCAAACCGCTTGGCGCAACGGACAAGAAGTAGCGTTACACGGTTGGGTTTACGGATTAAATTCAGGATTTGTAACGGATTTACAGGTAAATATCAGTTCTGAAAAAGAACTGGATGTCGTTTATCAGTTGCGATTTTAGAAAATTAATCCAAGTTTTCATTAAACGTACTTGGCAGCAATTGTGGAATGAATTTCACTAATAGTGGAAGTAAAAGACTACCGCCGGGAAGCAAAAATATCGTAAGCGAAGGAATGGTTTTGCAAATTTCCAACAATTGCTTCTTCACCTTCTTTTTTTCCTTTTCGTCTAAGTTTCGATGTGTCGAATCAGTAAGTAATTTCAACAAATCTTTGTTGTTGGAAAGCTCTTTTTGGAGACGGCTTTTGTTGCGAACGATCAGTTGCGATACGTTGGTTGCCGTATGATCGTAAAAATGTTTGACCGGATTTTTATAGTTTAAGTACGGAATATCGACTTTGTGTTGATTCAAAAAAACATGCGCCGATTCCAAAAAATACAAGCCATACGCGGGTTCAAATCCTAAGTTTGTTGCCAAATCTTCCATAAATTTACTTTCGATTGGCTGTACTTGATCTTCGTGAAATAAAGCTAAAGCCGCTAAATCAAGTAAGTAATATTTTTCAAGTGGTGCATCGAAATAGGAAAGCGGAAGCGATTCAATAATCTCTTTACTGTCGGTTTTAATTTTAGAATAGCGCACCGAACTTTCAAAAACTTTGATGATAAGTTCGTCGTACGGTGTAGGTGTTACGCGTGTTTGCAGTGCACGTAGTACAATTTGAACGGCAGCTTCTTCTACTTTTCGCAAGTAATTTTCGGGAATTTCATTGCGTTTTATAAATTGTCCGAATGCCAAAACATCTTGAAAAAGCAGTGCATTGGTAATCACGTTCGAGAAATTTTTAGAAAAAATGTTTTCGTTGGTTTGAATGCGTTCTTCCAAAATTTCTTCCAATTCTTCGAAGACATCCGAGTCGGGCAGTACTTTTTTGAGGATTGTAAAGCGATTTCCGTACAATTGATTATAGAAAGCCACGAGCTGCGTGCCGAAATCGGTGGTATCGTCTGATAGCTGCAACAATCGATACACTTGAAAATGCGAATACAGCAAACAAATTTTGGAAAGCTCATCGTGCGAAATTTTAGCGACGAGTTGTATTTCCTCAGCTGGTAATGCGATGGCATGACCATAAACGATGCCCATTCTGCGCAAACCGTCGTAAAACTGTTCGCGGTCTTGCACAGGTTTATCGCTCAGATTGAGTTCGGTGAAAAATCGTTTAATCCAACCTTTTGCCGAAGGATTGATCATATTGGCACTCGCATTTTAGTTGTCAAAGCTATGAAAACGAGTGTCTATTTTTAGTAATTAGTCTTTATTATTTCGATATCTTTTTAAAAGTTGTCTGTTAAAATCGTCTTCGGCTTTTTTGAGTTTGATAATTTTGAGAGCAGGCAGTATTTGCTTCAGTTTTGCGATAAAAGCTTTACGATTTTCATGTAGTTCAACTTCACTTTTTTCGATTTCCGAAAGGGCAAGTGCTGCTTCTTTTTCCGTCAGATTTGAATTTTCTATTTTGCGAACCGTTTTAAATTTCGATCGGCGAATTTCTTTTTCTTTACTGTGAAAAGCATTGAAAACAGGCCAAAATTTTTCAGCTTCTGAAGGTGTAAGCTCCAGACGTTCAGTAATAAAAGCCACTCGCATGGCATCTATTTTCCCGCTCTGCCGTCCTTCGCGCCCTTCTTGAGCAGTTGCCGTGATTCCGAAAAGAAGTAGTATTATTGAGATGTATTTTTTCATTGTTCTGTGATTAAAAATTCCACATTCGTATTTTCAAGCAATTCGTTCTCTAGATCGCTGTTTTGGCTAACGTCATCTGAAAAGTTTGCACTTAAATCGGTATCAAGCGCAAAGGCAACACTCCCAAAATCAACGTTTCGAAGTAATTCTTGTTCAATTTCCGTTGCGCTAACTTCTACTTTTGTTGTGGTTTGAATCACAAACGGTAAACATAATGCCGCAATTAAAACAGCTGCCGCCATATAGCGCAAGTTGCTGCGTATCCACCTTGATTTTGCTGCTGTTTTCCCAACTTCGCTTCTTGCTGCAAGGGCAATGCGTTGCTGAAAATCTTCTAAATACGCATCGTCGGCGTCATAAAGCGACTTAATTTTTGGGTGCGTATCTATTTTAAAATCTTTCATATTAATAGGACGTTTTATTTCACGTAAGGTTTAAATCATTCTAATAAAATCTTCTATTTTTTTAACTGCATGATGATACGACGCTTTTAAAGCACCCACGCTGGTGTTGGTAATTTCGGAAATTTCTTCGTAAGTCATTTCTTCAAAATACTTCATTCGAAATACCAGTTGCTGTTTGGCAGGAAGCTGAAGTAAGGCTTTTTGCAGCGTTGCAGCAATTTCATCGCCATCCATCTCATTATCCAAACTGCCGCTTTCAAATTCCGAAGTTTGCAATTGCTCGATAGAAATGCCAGCTCTACGCGACTTTTGCTCCAAAAAAGTAAACGATTCGTTCGTTGCAATGCGATACAACCAAGTGTACAATTTACTGTCGCCTTTAAAAGAACCAATGTGGCGAAAAACTTTAATGAAGGTATTTTGTAGAACATCGTCTGTGTCGTCATGACTTATAACAATGCCCCGAATGTGCCCATACAAACGTTTGTTATACGTTTTTACAAGCAAAGCAAAAGCCCGTTCCTGAGTTGCCGGATCGGATAGTTGTGACAGTATGAACGCGTCGTCTTTCAAATTGCCGTTTTGAATATGACCGAAATTAGTTCATAAGGTTTAATCCACCGAAAAAAGTTGTAATTCGCTGCATTTTTGTTCTTTTCAACAATTATCCCAAACTAAAAAAGTCTCGACAACTCTTAAATCTTAACCTAAATTTATTTCGAGTTACGTGTATTAATACGTTCCTTTGCGTTGCTAAAATGCCCGTTGTTGTTGCCTTTTAGTTGAATTGTTTTGATAAAGACCTCAGCATGATAAATACCGTAATTTTCGATATGGATGGCGTTATTGTAGATACCGAGCCCATTCATTACTACGCCTATCACCAGCATTTTAAAGAGTTAAATATCGATGTTCCCGACGAATTGTATGGAACGTTCACCGGCTATTCAACCATAAATACCTACCAAAAAATTGTAGCTCATTTTCAGTTGCCGCACGATCCCGCCGATTTAGTGAATCGGAAACGCGATTTGTTTAATGATGCCTTCGACACCAAGCCCGATTTGGAATTAATTGAAGGCGCGTTCGATCTTATTAAATCGTTGCATAATGCTGGTTTTCAACTACTTTTAGCGTCGTCGTCTGCTAAAGTAACCATCAAACGTGTTTTTGATCGCTTTAATTTGCATCCGTATTTTTCTCACATCGTTAGTGGAGAAGATTTTCCCCAATCAAAACCACATCCCGCAATATTTTTAGATGCTGTCGAGAAATCGGGCGCACCGAAATCGGCGTGTATTGTCATTGAAGACAGCACAAACGGAATCAAAGCCGCGAATGCCGCGGGTGTGTTTTGCGTGGGTTATAAGAGTCCGCACAGCTTAAACCAAAAGTACGACACTGCCAATTTGGTAATCAATCATTTTTCGGAGCTTAACGCGGAAAAAATCCGTGACTTACGATTCTAATCCGGCTTTGTAAACTTGCAAGCAGCGGTCGCGCGCCATTTTGTGGTCAACGATTGGTTTTGGATAGTACAAAGTTTCCAATTCGGGAATATTTCGTTTGCAATACACCAATTTCGGATCGAACTTTTTGATTTGTTCAGATGGATTGAAGATTCGGAAATACGGAGCCGCATCAACACCACTTCCAGCTGCCCATTGCCAGTTGCCAACGTTGCTCGATTGTTCGTAATCGGAGAGTTTCAAGGCAAAATACGCTTCGCCCCAACGCCAATCGATCAATAAGTGCTTGCACAAAAACGAGGCTACTACCAAGCGCACGCGGTTGTGCATCCAGCCGGTTCGGTTCAGTTCGCGCATGCCGGCATCCACCATCGGAAATCCGGTTTTTCCCTCGCACCAAGCTTTGAATTCAGTTTCGTTATTGCGCCATTCAATCCGATCGTAAGCAGGCTTGAAACTCTTGGTTACCGTATGCGGATAATGATACAAAATCATCATAAAAAACTCGCGCCAAATCAGTTCCTTCAGAAAAGTTATATCGGCGCTTTTACGGGCTTTCACAACCAATTCGCGAATCGAAACCGAGCCAAACCGCAAATGCGGACTCAACTTCGAAGTGGCTTTCACAGCAGGAAAGTTGCGTTGCTCGCCATACGCATCAATAAGCGAAGCAGATGTGTTCGGATCTTCGATTTTGATACTGGGTTCCGTAAAACCGATGTCGGCAAGGTTTAAAAAAGGGAACGAATGTGCAACATACGGCTCAAATGTGTGATCGCTTTGATAGGTTTCCAGCGTTTTGTTTT
>CALRVY020000078.1:0-13144 GCA_943371725.1 Pseudanabaena sp. UWO311
CAAATGTTACTTTGCAATTTCTAGCCTCCGCAGATCAATCGATTTACCCCAACGATTCTTTGTTTGCCAATTATGAAACAATAATTAATAGAGTCCAAAATATAAGCTTTATAAAAAGTTATCTGTCTAAATATCCAGATTCTAAAATCGATGTTTACTTTTTCAATAACAAACCAATTAATGATTACAATATTGAAAATATAAATAAAAGTCCAGCAGAGTGGAAAAGACACGATGAATTTGTGGAAAGTTTAAAACACTATGAAAAAGGAAATAGCAAACCGTCATTTAACCTAAAGGAAGCTATTAGGAATTCGGAAAGGAACCATTGTGGATGTAATTTTAGATTTGAAAGTCGTTTCATAGAAAAAGGTGTATTTTTTGAGTTTTTCGACGAAGAAGATAACAGTACAATATGGATTTTACTACCCGATGATACCCTATTGCTGTACATAATGGATGACGAAAGAGCCTTAGATTTTAAATTTACAGAATTTGAAAAGTCTTTTGGCATTAAATTCCCTTGTAAACTATTTGATAGCAATGGTAGAGAAATAAACGACGCAAAAGTTTCAAAGCAAAAGTTCTAAGAAATTGGCGGATAGGCTTAATTAAGGTTAGTTTTGTACTTTTAAAGTCTATGTGAAATTGAATATGCAAACTTCTTAAATCTCTCAATTTTTAATTTCAAAAATATGATAGGGAATAATATATGAAGACACATACGACCGAGATAAAACGAGAGATCAGGACAGCTTTGGGAAACGTTCGTTGCGGACTTATATTTGATCGTCGTCACAGTGTTATAGAGACAAAAGAATATGTAAACGGTAGTTCGGAAATTTTTGAAACAGAAGGACACAAAATCGAATTCGTTTCATTTAAAAGAAGAGTTCAATTTTATAACGACAACGACCTGGGCGAGAGTTTCGGCTAGATTTTTAGGATTGAAAAAACTACAGATATTAACGAGAAACTGGAAACCTATTGCTTGCTTGACAAAGTCAATCACGAAATAACTTTTGACACAGCGACAGGAGAAAGCTTAGACGCAATACAAGCAGACAATGCAGAATGGACTTTGCATATTGGCACAGAAGACGGAGAAATTTTAAATTCAAGAGCCAGAAATAACGATTGGTTTCCGTCAAGATTATCCAATAAAGTCGACATTTATCAGTCAATTACAGAGATGCAAGAAAACGGATTTGTAACGAAAATTCCCGCTTTAAACAAAGGAGAGAAAATTCACATTCAATACTTGATTGCATGCGACAAAAAGGACGACAAAAAAGTAAACACTTGGCTTGCTGTGGATGAGTTTAAAGAAAAATTAGAAAATTGGCTTGGATTATGCTAACTAGACCTACACCTTATGAAAAGATTTTTCAAATGCCAGCTTTCGTACTTCTAAAGGACAGCACCAGTACATTGAAGCTTTTACCTCCAGAAACGCACAAATGTACATCGAAAAGCGTTATGCGTAATTTTAGAAATTCAACCTCAATGCAAAATATCACGACAACATTTTTATTGCTTCTTATTACGTTATTCAAAGTAAACGGACAGACAATAGTAACAGAACTAAACGGTTTCCGAATTGGGCAATACCGAGAAACTGCGACAAACGAATTTGGAAAACCTTTTCAGCAAAACAAATATGATGACGGTTTTGAAAACGAGGTATTCTTCTTAAAACCGGATAGAAGTTTATACATGGTTTTTGAGTATGCCGCTGGAAAGACAGATTTAATTTGGTCCATTCAAATTTCAGGAAGTGACGATACAACTGATATTGGCTTTAAAGGTCTTAAGCTGGGAAGCGATAAAAATGAAGTTGAACGTGTTTTAGGAAAGCCCGATAATAGAGAAGATATAGGCGAATATGGAGAAAAATGGAATTACGACAATACAAATTATTCTGTTGAAATTTCAAAAATCGGGAAACTATCAAGTGTAAAAATCACCGATAACTATTCCAAAAACAAACCAGATGTTAATAAACTTCCAAATTTTGACAAAGTTGTAAAATTATTAACTTCAAAAAGCAATGCTGAGATTGCCAGTATTTTAGCTCCTGGAATTGAAATCTATTACAAAGGTCAAACAATGTTTTTCGGGAAGTCTTTGCAGACAGAAATTAAAATGGATGATTCAAAAATCTTTCAGACAATCCGCGAAATAAGTAAAGGTTTAAACACAATCAAAACTTCTGACGAATCAGCATACGAAGAAAACATGAGAATTGCATTAGGACAAAATCCTAAACATGTTATAAAAATTAAGACGGGACATCTCATAAAAGAAATCGTATTCGATTATGTTAATGAGCAATACTTGATTTGGGAAATCAACGCACAATAAAAACCAGCAAAAAAGAGCCATTTTCCAATACGTTTTCTGCTAAATTTGAAGTACTTGTCTAGGTTTAGATTCGAAAAAAAATTATACAACAAAATCAGGGAGCAAATGCAAAATCTCGAATTGTCCTCGACCTTAATTTCAAACACGGAAAAAGGACCGTTAAGCACGACGCAGTTTTGGGTTGGTTGCGAAAAGTTTAGATGAACAGAATTTTCAGTAAATGCTGCCGTCATAAGAAAATGCGTTAAACGGCTATTTGTGACTAAAATCGATTATTTGCGATTCGAGTTTGCCCATAATTTTCCTCTGGACGTTCCCCGCGGCCGTGATGGCAGTGGAAACAAAACCGCAACAAAAGTGTGTGAGAGCGGTTTTGAATAGGCGACCAACGGAAGCCCTAGACAAAAGCAGCACGAACCGCTTTTGTCCGTTTTTGTTGCAACGAACAGCGCGAAATGCCGCCCAAATAAAAAACAAAAAAACCGGTTATCAATTTAGTTTGACAACCGGTTTTTGAGTATTATTTTCAAAACTGGATGAATCGCTTAATCGATGCGCTTCATGCAAATTTTCTCCGGCGGATGCAACACCAACGGGAATTTCTCTACCTTCACCGAACTGCTGTCTAATCCAAAACCACCTTCTTCACTTAAGCTCAGTTTTTTCAGGAAGAAATACGAATTCATAATCAGCTTTTCGTACCAAAGTAAGTCGCTGTCGTTCGACAAGAATTTCTCGGATAACACAAATTTGAAGTCGCCTATAATGTTGTTGCGGTTTAACGATTCGTAACGGCTGCGGATGTCCACCTCGCCATTTGCCACCATATTTTTCACCACTTCTTTAAACATGATGTTGATTTTAGTAGGCTCGCGGAAACCGAGATTGAAGTCGATTCGAATCACATCATCGCGTAATATATGCGTTACCTTATACTCGGTTTTATAAGGCTCGTTTAAGATATTCACGTGCAAAAACCAATACATATCGGCGCGTTTCGGACGTTTTTCAAAAATGGAGTACACTACTTTTTCCTCGATCTCATCCACGCGACTCGCATTAGTCAAATACACCAAATGCGTGGCATATTTCGGAATGGATAAATCAACGCTAAGTTCGCGCAACATTTGACTGTAATCGCCAATTTGCACCATTTTGGTGTAGTTCTTACTGATTTTCTTCGCGCGGAACCAAATACTCATAATCGCAATCAAAACAATGGCGATAATTAGAGTTACGAAACCACCTTCGGCAAATTTCACCACGTTGGCAGCCAAAAACGAACCTTCAATGATTAGATATAACGTAATTAACGGCACGTAAATGTACCAGGCTACGCGTTTTAGTATGAGGTAGTAGTTCAGTAAAATGGTTGTCATGATCATACACAACACGATCGCCAAACCGTAAGCGTGTTCCATGGCGCTCGATTCCTTGAAATAAAGTACAATTCCGATACATCCCAACAATAACAGCCAGTTGATGCTTGGTATGTACAATTGACCTTTTAAATCGGTTGGATATTTGATACGCACTTTAGGCCAGAAGTTCAAGCGCATGGCTTCGTTGATGAGTGTAAACGATCCGCTGATTAATGCCTGAGAAGCGATAACGGCTGCCAAAGTTGCAATAACAACGCCGATGGGTTGAAACCAATCGGGCATAATCATGTAAAACGGATTCGGATTTGACGTTCCCATAGAACGGAGCGTACTACCTTCATGGTCGATTAGAAAAGCTGCTTGTCCGAAGTAGTTCAAAAGCAATGCCGATTTAACAAATATCCAGCTGATGCGAATATTCTTTCTGCCGCAGTGTCCCATGTCCGAATACAAAGCCTCAGCTCCTGTGGTACAAAGGAATACAAAACCAAGAACGAAAAATCCTTCTGGGTTTATCCCTTCTGGTGCAACTAAAATATGATACGCGTAATACGGGTTTATCGCCTTTAAAACACCCCAATTGTCTGAAATTTGGATTATACCTAGAGTAGCTAACATTCCGAACCAGATCATCATCACTGGACTAAAAAACCGACCAACTAAGCGGGTTCCAAATTGTTGGATTGTGAACAAGACGCACAAAATCCCAATTACAATCGGAACTGTATTGATGGAAGGGTAGAAGTTTTTGACTCCTTCAACAGCCGAAGAAACTGAAATCGGTGGCGTTATAATTCCGTCGGCAAGTAGAGCTGATCCACCAATGATTGCCGGAACAATTAACCATTTGATTTTCGTTCGTTTAACCAACGCGTACAAGGCAAAAATTCCGCCTTCGCCGTGGTTATCCGCATTTAGCGTTAAAATGACGTATTTCAAGGTGGTTTGGAGGGTTAAAGTCCAAAAAACCAACGAAATACCGCCTAAAACTAAGTCTTCATTTATTGGATTATCAAGCCCAACTATGGCTTTCATTACGTAAAGTGGAGAGGTTCCGATATCGCCGTAAATAATCCCTAAACTGACGAGAAGCCCGCCAATTGTCCACTTATTGTGGAGATCTTTGCTTGCGCTCATTGCAAAAAATTATCTTGCAAAATTAAGATTTTTTTAGCAATGCGACATCGATTTAGTGAAGTTGTTTTTCGTTCGTTTTCCCCACTGACCTCACTTTCCGTTGAAATGCAACTTCAAGTCGAATTTAATACCAACGTTTTTTGTTTTTCTTGCTGGTTGTCGATTTGCGGCTTTTGGAAGTTCCTTTATTCGTAGCGTTATCAGCAACAGGTGTTTCCACGCGTTCGGCACCAACCCAAGGCCACGGATGGTCTTTAATTTCGGTAACCGCAGCACGGGTCAATTTTATAATGTCTTTCCAATACGGTTCTTCATCACGACCACAAAAACTAATTGCGGTTCCTTCTTTTCCAGCACGTCCGGTTCGGCCAATACGGTGCACGTAAGTTTCTGGAATGTTTGGTAAATCAAAATTGATGACAAACGGCAGTGCATCGATATCAATACCGCGTGCAGCAATATCGGTAGCTACTAAAACGCCGACGCTCTTGTTTTTAAAAGCTTCTAACACACGTTGTCTGGCCGATTGCGATTTATCGCCGTGAATGGCCTCAGCCTCAACGCCTTTTTTCTTTAAAGACCGAACGATATTATCGGCACCGTGCTTGGTTCGGCTAAACACCAAAACATCGCTTAAACCGCGATTGCGAATGAGGTGATACAGTAAATTTCGCTTTTCGGTTTTATCCACAAAGTAAATTTCTTGATTGATGCGTTCAACTGTCGACGATACCGGATTTACCGTAACGTGTTTCGGCTGATTGAGAAAATCTTCTGCCAAGGCGCGAATTTCCAGCGGCATCGTTGCCGAAAACAATAAGGTCTGACGATTGGTGGGCGTAAGCTTCACGATTTTTTTAACATCGTTTATAAAACCCATGTCGAGCATCTGATCGGCTTCGTCTAAAACCAATATGTGTAGCTGGCTTAAGTCGATAAATCCTTGTTTTTCCAAATCGAGTAATCGTCCGGGCGTTGCTACTAATACTTCAGTTCCGCGTTTTAGTTGTTCTACTTGTGGAATTTGCGATACGCCACCAAAAATAGTTGTGGTCCGAACGCGCGTGTATTGCCCTAACGACTTGAATGATTCTTCAATTTGTAGTGCCAATTCTCTTGTTGGCGTTACAATAAGTGTGCGAATATTGTTGTGTTTTTTGCCAACACCAGGCATTTTTTGAATGTAATCGATAATCGGAATGGCAAAAGCTGCTGTTTTTCCCGTTCCGGTTTGTGCACAACCTACTAAATCGCTTCCCGCAGCCACAATTGGAATGGCTTGCTGCTGAATAGGTGTAGGTGTTTGAAAGTTTAAGTCGGCTAGCGCTCGTTGTATATTTGGAGAAATATCGAAGTCTGAAAATGAAGTCATAAATTATTTTAAATCGTTGCAAAGCTACAACATAAATAATGGATGCTTTTTTATTTGATTTTTTTCAATGTAAAGTATTGAATAAGTACATGTTAAATCTAAAAAATCAGCTTTCGCATAACGTAAAGCTGACTTTTAAAGAACATCAGTTTAAGGAACTTAGCTTCTTACGAAAGGCGGCAGTAGCTTTGATGAAACTTCTCCAAAGCCAATACGTACATCGGCATTTTTACAATACCCTTTCATGATAACGGTGTCGTTGTCGTTAATGAATTTACGTTCGGTTCCGTCGTTCAATTTAATCGGATTTTTCCCGCCCCAGGTTAATTCTAACATCGATCCGTATGAATCGGGCGTTGGCCCGGAAATGGTACCGCTTCCCATCATATCGCCCGAATTTACGCGACAACCGTTAGAAGTGTGGTGCGCCAATTGCTGACACATCGACCAATACATATATTTGAAATTCGAATGGCAAACCACTGTACTTTCAGCATTTTCGGGTTTTATTTCAACCGTTAAGTTAATGTCGAATGCGTGTTTTCCCTTTTGTTGCAAATAGGGCAGTGGTGTCGGGTCTTGTTTCGGTCCTTTAGTTCGAAAAGGCTCCAGCGCATCCATAGTTACAATCCAAGGCGAAATGGAAGTGGCGAAATTCTTAGCCAAAAACGGCCCCAGTGGCACGTATTCCCATTTTTGAATATCTCTAGCGCTCCAATCGTTTAAAATAACCATTCCAAAAATGTAGTCTTCCGCTTCATGTACAGGAATGTTTTCACCCATAATGTTGGCATCGGTAGTTATAAATGCCATTTCTAATTCAAAATCTATGGTTCTACTTGCGCCGAAAAGAGGTGTGTTTTCGCCAGCAGGCAAAGTTTGTCCCATAGGTCTGTGTACCGGAATTCCGCTCGGAACAATACTCGAACTTCTGCCATGGTAACCAACGGGAATATGCAACCAATTGGGCAGCAAGGCGTTTTCAGGATCGCGAAACATTTTTCCAACGTTTGTAGCATGCTCGCGACTGGAGTAGAAGTCGGTATAGTCGCCAATTTGTACTGGCAATTGCATTTCTACATCCGAAATATGGTAAATAACTTGTGCTTTATCTTCTTCGTTATCGCGAAGTTCTGGGTTGTTTTCGTCGAAAATATCGGCAATTCTGTTTCGCACCAAGCGCCATGTTTTCTTACCATCGCTAATAAAATCATTAAGCGTGTCTTGCATAAACATATCGTCGGTGAGCTCTATACCTTCAAAATAATTCATAGCTTGAAGGGCACCTAAATCAATGGCATAATCTCCAATACGTGTACCGATAGTTATCACATCGTCTTTGGTAAGAAATACACCAAACGGAATGTTCTGAATAGGGAAGTCGCTCTCGGCATCGACTTTTAGCCATGATTTTCTTTTCGGATTGTTTGCAGTAATGGGCATAGAATTTTTATTGAGATGCGTTTTCAAATGTATTATTTCTTACCAATTTAAAAAACCAAATTCGTACTTTTGAGCACAATAAAATTTTAGCTGTTATGCAACAAGATCGTGAGATTTTCGATTTGATTATGGATGAGCAAGACCGTCAGCTGCACGGTATCGAATTAATTGCTTCAGAAAACTTTGTGAGTGACCAAGTTATGGAAGCTGCAGGTTCTTGTTTGACCAATAAATATGCAGAAGGATATCCAGGCAAACGCTACTACGGCGGCTGCGAAGTTGTAGATATCGTCGAACAAATTGCCATTGATCGCGCTAAAGC
This sequence comes from Pseudanabaena sp. UWO311, assembly GCA_943371725.1. Classification (GTDB taxonomy): domain Bacteria; phylum Bacteroidota; class Bacteroidia; order Flavobacteriales; family Flavobacteriaceae; genus Flavobacterium. The sequence continues at coordinate 8,021 of CALRVY020000078.1, forward strand.
ATTGTTTGGAGCTGCTTACGCGAATGTTCAACCACACTCAGGTTCTCAAGCAAACACCGCTGTTTATGCAGCTTGCTTGCAACCGGGCGATAAAATTTTAGGTTTCGACTTGTCGCACGGCGGTCACTTAACGCACGGTTCGCCAGTAAATTTCTCTGGAAAATTGTACAAGCCCGCCTTTTACGGTGTAGAAGCCGAAACAGGACAGTTCGATTACAATAAAATCGAAGAAATTGCCATGCGCGAACAGCCTAAAATGATCATCGCAGGAGCTTCGGCATACACGCGCGACATGGATTTTAAACGATTTAGAGAAATTGCCGACGCTTGTGGCGCACTTTTATTGGGCGATATTTCACACCCGTCAGGCTTAATTGCTAAAGGATTGTTGAACGACCCGATTCCGCACTGCCATATCGTTACCACAACCACGCACAAAACCTTAAGAGGTCCGCGTGGTGGTATGATTATGATGGGACAAGATTTTGAAAATCCGTTTGGACTCAAAACACCAAAAGGCGATTTGAAAATGATGTCGAATTTGTTGGATTTAGCAGTATTTCCAGGTAATCAAGGCGGACCGTTAATGCACATCATCGCTGCAAAAGCTGTGGCATTTGGCGAAGCTTTAACCGACGAGTTTTTCCGATACACATTGCAAGTACAGCGAAATGCTAAAGAAATGGCACGTTGTTTTGTAGAAAAAGGATACCATCTTATTTCCGGCGGAACGGATAATCACATGATGCTTATCGATTTACGAAACAAAAACATCACCGGAAAGCAAGCCGAGAACGCATTGGTAAAAGCTGAAATTACGGTGAATAAAAATATGGTTCCGTTCGACGACAAATCGCCGTTCATAACTTCTGGAATTCGAATCGGAACGCCGGCCATTACCACACGTGGTTTGGTAGAGTCGGATATGAGTACTATTGTTGATTTGATCGATCGTGTAATCATGAATCACGAGAATGAAGCAGTTTTGGAAGCTGTCGCAGAAGAAGTGAATGAAATGATGAGCGAAAGAGCCATGTTTGTATTTTAAAGAGAAAATTTATGTCGATGATGCGCTTGCAATTGCCAACCGATCCGCGTTGGGTTGATATTGCATACGAGAATATTGAAGAAATTTTAACCGATCACGCCTGGTGCGAACAAAAGGCGGCATCTAACGCCATTACTATTATTACCATTAACTCCGAATATCAGGATTTAGTTACCGATATGTTGCGCGTAGCCAAAGAGGAAATCGATCATTTTGAACAAGTTCACGAGCTGATTAAAAAGCGCGGATTTACTCTAGGTCGGGAAAAGAAAGACGATTATGTAGGCGAGCTCGCCAAATACATGAAGCAACAAAATAACGGAAGCCGCGTTTCGGGTTTTGTGGAACGTATGCTGTTTTCAGCCATGATCGAAGCCCGAAGTTGCGAACGTTTTAAAGTTTTATCAGAGAATATTCCCGATCCTGAATTAGCTACTTTTTATCGCGAACTTATGGAAAGTGAAGCCCAACATTATACCACTTTTATTCATTACGCCCGAAAGTACGGACAAGGAATTGATGTAGAAAAACGCTGGCGCGAATGGCTTGATTACGAAGCTTCCGTAATCGCAAATTACGGTACGAAGCAAGCCATTCACGGATGAGTAGCGTGCAACTGATTGCCGCCACTGTTACTGATGTTCCGAAAATCCGTTCGCTAGCACTCGAAATCTGGCCCGATTGCTACGGAACTATTCTTTCGCAACAACAAATCACGTACATGCTCGATTTGTTTTATACCGAAGAAAGTTTACACGCGCAAATGCAAAACAAGCAAGCTTTCTTTCTCATTCGTCAACACGAAGAAACAATCGGATTTCTAGCTGTTCAACGCGATTATAAAACTGCTGGAAACGCCCGTTTACATAAGCTGTATCTGAAAACAGCAACACAAGGCAAAGGAATCGGACAAAAAGTTTGGCAAGAAGTTGAGCGCTATTTAAAAGAACAACAACAACTTACAATCGAGTTAAACGTTAATCGATTTAATCCAGCACAGCATTTTTACATAAAATGTGGTTTTAAAATTTCTGAAACGGTCGATATCGCTATCGGAAACGGGTATTTAATGGAAGATTTTGTGATGGTGAAAAACCTCAGAACCAATTTATGAAACAATCTTTTTTTGAAAAAAATCCGTCGTTATTGCTTCGTGAATTTCAGGTTTTTCTTGCGAGTCGCCTTGGCGTGGTTTTTTCGTTGAACATGCAAACGACCATCATTTTTTACTGGATTTATGAGTTAACGAAAGACAAACTTGCACTGGGTTTAATTGGTTTAGCCGAAGTTATTCCAGCTGTTGGTATCTCATTTTTCTCAGGCTATTTCGTAGATCACGCCGAAAAACGAAAAATGGTGCTCCGCTGCATTATAGGCTATTTTAGTATCAGTGTATTTTTGGTATTAGCTGCAATTTATGAATTTCAAGATTTAGATTCACAGGTAGTTACAATATTTGCGCTTGTTTTTTTGGGTGGCGTTTTACGAGCATTCTACAGTCCGTCGATGTTTGCACTTTTCGGGAAAATCATGCCTAAATCGCTTTATCCAAACGCTACTTCTTGGTCGTCGATGTCGTGGCAACTTGGTGCCGTAATTGGACCTTTATGTGCCGGATTTTCCATTGCACTGATCGGAATTACAAACTCGCTACTATTTATTGTAGCAGTGCAGTTTTTCATGATTTTTTTTACCAGACTTATCAAGCCTCAAGCGCATCAACCCATTGTAAAAGAACCTGTGCTAAAAAGCGTTCAAGAAGGATTGCGCTTTGTGGTTAAAACACCTGTTTTGTTTTCAGCGTTGTGTTTAGACTTGTTTTCTGTTTTATTTGGTGGTGCCATTGCGCTTTTGCCGGTTTACCAAAAAGAAATTCTCTTCATCAGCGATATGGGTTACGGGATGTTACGAGCGGCACCTGGCATTGGCGCATTACTCACTTTGGGCATGTTAGCATTTTTACCGTTAAAAACCAATCCGGGGAGAAAACTTTTCCTTTGTGTAGGCGGTTTTGCGGTAAGTATCATCATCTTCGGAGTATCCAAAAACTTCTATTTATCCTTCGGAATGCTCGTGTTATCAGGCATGTTCGATGCCGTTTCGGTGGTTATTCGTTCGATTATTTTACAGCTCACTACTCCCGATCACATGCGTGGCAGAGTAGCAGCTGTTAATACCATGTTTGTCAGTTCTTCGAATGAATTGGGCGACTTCGAAAGTGGTTTAATGGCGCACTGGCTAGGAACAGTTCGTGCGGTTGTAGTGGGAGGTTGTATTACGTTAGGCGTTGTTTTATTTACGTTTGCTAAGGTTCCGCAACTTCGGAATTTTAAATTCGAAAACGATGAAAACGAAAAAAATCGCGAACCGTAGCCCGCGATCTTGATATATAGTTGCTCCCAAAAAGGGAAGGAGTGGGGATATACATCCCGACAATTACTAATGTTCAATAATCATGCCAGTTAGAATAATTCTTTAGGTATTTTGGGCGCGCCGGCACACGAGTCGTCGCTGCGCAAAAAGTGTTCACGCCGTCACGTGTTCCGCTGTATCTTTTTGGCGAACATTCGGTGGAAAAAGCATAACGCCAAAAAGGATGCCGCTCCACCCGTTCGCGCGGGAAAGGTGCAAAAGCGAAAGAAGCGAAAGAAGTTAAAAAAGCGAAAGAAGCGAAAGAAGGGAAAAAGGGAAAAAGAAAAATTGGCCTTCGACAAGCTCAGGCTCCGAGGGAGCACAAAGTTTCTCAAAGTGCTTCACAATTTACACAATGTTGCCTTCGACACGCTGACATACCAGCTTTTTAAGCGCACAGAAAACACTGAACCTCACAGATTTTTTCGAAGTATAGAACCGTTGAGGAAAACACAGAACGCATCAAACCGCCAGAAAAATTGTACTGCCCTTCGATAACCCGCCTTCGACAAGCTCAGGCACCGACCGACGATACTTGGGTTCGGGTGGGAACATGAAACCTTAAGTGGTGAATTCATCGATCCCGATAGCCATCGGGACTAGCTTCTAACTTCTCCTAAAAATAGCCTTCGACAGGCGCTCAGGCTCCGAGGGAGCACAAAGTTTCTCAAAGTGCTTCACAATGTACACAATGTTGCCTTCGACACGATCAGATACCGGTTTTTAACAAGTTCAAGGATCGATTTTTGAAAAACGATTTTTGCAGCCCGGATAGAGGCGGCATCCTTTTTGTGGCGCGAAGCAGAACAAAAAGATAAAGCCGAAAGCCGGAAATGCTGCCCAAATAAAAAAATCGGAAAGCCGCCTTCAACAAACTCAGGCACCGACGATACGCGGGTTCGGTTGATTAAATAACACGTTAAGTGGTGAACGTCGCGAATCCGATAGCTATCGGAACTATCTTCCCAAAAAAGATACGTTAAGTGGTGAACGCATCGATCCCGATAGCTATCGGGACTAGCTTCTAGCATCTCAAAAAAGATACGTTAAGTGGTGAACGCATCAAATTTCCTCCTTCAACAAACTCAGGCTCCCACGATACGCGGGTTCGGGTGGGAAAACGATACGTTAAGTGGTGAACGGCACGTTGTCTAGCTTCTAGTGTCTATCCCGATAGCTATCGGGACTAGCATCTTAAAAAAGATACGTTAAGTGGTAAACTCATCGAAGTCTTAATACTTCATACTTCATACTCCAATCTTAATACTAAAAAACATCTTTGCGTACTTTGCGGTTAATCCTTCGATAAGCTTTGGCACCATTCTTCGACTTTCATAGGCAGCTTTTACGCGCAAGTTTGGGAGCCTAAAATGCAATACGTACTTTTGCAGATATCAATTTTTTATGGCACTTACAGCAACATCCTATCCGTATTTTTTAAATTTTATTAAACCTGCCGGAACTTCGAGAGGTGTGTTGTTGCAAAAGGAAACACATTTTATAGTTTTGAACAAAGACGGAAAATGGGGGATTGGTGAGTGTGGACTTTTACGAGGTTTAAGTTACGACGATAGACCAAATTATCAACAAGCATTAAATCAATATTGCGACTTAATTTCATCAGGAACAGCAGTTTCTGAACTTGATCTCGATGAATGGCCGTC
>CALRVY020000079.1:0-12804 GCA_943371725.1 Pseudanabaena sp. UWO311
GGTAAACGGTTTTGTAGGAGTTGCGCTGGTACAACAGGGAAAAATAGCGGAAGCCTTAAGTCTTTTGGATGCTGTTAACCGTGCTAATAGCTTAGGTGATAATGGATTCTACGAGCACCATCATTCGCTTACAGCCGAACCCAAAGGAACGCGCTATTGCGCTTGGAGTGCTGCCGGGCAAGTCATCCTAACTCAATCTTTAAATCAGGATCTTTCATGGAAGTTTTAAAAGCTGATATCATCTGCGCAGGCGAAATTTTAGTCGACTTCATCGGTCACGAACTTCAACCCATTGCGCATACCAAAGACTACCATCGTTATTTGGGCGGATCGCCTACAAATGTTGCTGTTAATTTACAACGTTTGGGGAATTCGGTCGCGCTAATTGCTACTTGCGGTCAAGACGGTCTTGGGACTTACATTATCGATAAATTGAAATTCAATAAAATCGATTGCAGGTACATTCGTCAAACGATGGAGCACCCAACCTCGGTTATTTTTATATCGCGCTCTACCGAAACGCCCGAGTTTATTCCTTTTCGCGAAGCCGATTGCCAGATTCTAACCTCACAGTTCCCAGACGAACTAGTGCAAAACTGCAAAGTATTTCATACCACTTGTTTCGCTTTGAGTAAAAATCCGGCTCGCGAAGCTATTCTCAATCGCGCGGCAACCGCTAAAGCTGCAGGAGCACTTTTGAGTATCGATTTAAATTACGCTTCGAAAATATGGCCCGACCTGCTCGAAGCACATCAAATTATTCGCAGCTATTTGTCGCACGGCGCTTTGCTGAAAATCAGTAACGACGATTGTTATCGCTTCTTCGGAATGCATAAATCAGAAAGCGAGATTTTTTCTTTTTTCCACAATTCGGGCGCTAAAATTATCTGCTTGACGAAAGGTGCAAACGGTGTGAGCGTCTCGGCTGCGAATGGAGAAACGTTTTTCAGACCCGCCTTACCGATCGAATCGGTTAAAGACACTACCGGAGCGGGCGATGCTTTTTGGTCTGGTTTTATATCCGCATACTTATCCGGTTTTTCTTTAGAAGATTGCACCAGAGCAGCGCAAAAATTAGCGCATATCAAATTGCAAAACGTGGGTCGTGTTCCCGATAACGTTAATTTAAAGCAAGCCGTTTTCGGAAGTATTTAAACGGAGTAACTTTTAAGCATACAAACGCAACCACAAGGAGTTTACGATTTTCGCTGCATTAACTCCAAGGCAAACGCGCGCAGCATTTTTTTGTTGAATTCGGACACAACTACTTGTTCAATCATTGCTAGAGCGCGATTCGTGTACGATTCAATAGCAGCTTGTGTAAGCGCAGCCGCATTGGTTTCTACAAAAATTTGTTTTGCCCGTTCGATTTTCTGCAGCGGATTTTCGGGCTGTGTTTTGAAAATTAGTTCAAGTTCTTCTACCAAATCTACATTTTCGCTTTGTTTCGCAATGAGGTATAAATACGTTTTTTTGTTTTCGATAATGTCGCCACCTACTTGTTTGCCGAAGGTTTCCGGATTTCCGAAAGCGTCTAGGTAATCGTCTTGAATTTGAAATGCGATGCCTAAATTCAATCCAAAATCATAGAGCAATTGTGCTTGTTCGGCAGTAGCGCCACCAACTAATGCGCCCATCTTTAGCGCACAAGCTACCAAAACAGCCGTTTTGTAAGTAATCATTTTTAAGTACTCCGCAATCGTTACATCTGTTCGCAACTCAAACTCAACATCCCATTGTTGCCCTTCACAAACTTCCAAAGCTGTTTTTGAGAATAATTGAAAAAGTGCTACTTGCAGCTGTGGTTCATAAACTTCGAGTTGCTGGTATGCTAAAATCAGCATGGCATCTCCCGATAGAATTGCAGTATTGGTGTCCCACTTTTCGTGTACGGTTTGACGGCCGCGACGCAATGGCGCATCATCCATAATATCGTCGTGAAGAAGCGTGAAATTGTGAAAAATTTCCACAGCTTTTGCTGCCGACAAGGCGTTTTTAAAATCGTTCGAAAAAAATTGTGCTGCCATCAAAACCAAAATCGGGCGCAGTCGTTTGCCGCCGTCTTGCAAAATGTAATCTATAGGTTGGTATAATCCCTTCGGATTTCGTTCAGCGTATTGGTTTAACAACGCATCTTCAAAAGGCAATTTGAATTCAGACAGCATGAAACTTTTTTCGCTAAAGTAGCGCATTCCTGCTGAATTCAAACCAAACGTTTCTTAAAAACGACTCGCTTTGGGAACTTTCGTTAACTTCTGCGAAAGCGAAATATTCATCTAAAACGCTGATAAACAAGTGTATTTATGGTGTGTTTTATGCCAATGTTAAAAAATTGTAAAAACTCAGGAAACTATTTTAGTATTAAAAGTTTCCAAGATACCTTTGTCGAAATTTTTGACAATGAAGGACAAAATAGTAGAACGTGCCACCGAGCTTTTCTTTAAGATGGGCTTTAAGAGTGTGACGATGGATGATATTGCCGCCGACATGTCGATTTCTAAAAAAACCATTTACAAGTATTTTTCGAATAAAGAGGATTTGGTTTCCGACAGTGTGACTTTAATACACGGTAAAATCATGGCGATGATGCACGACGTTATCGCCAAAGATTACAATCCGATTCGCGAAAATTTCGAAATACGGAATATGTTTAAAGAAATGTTTAAAATGGCGGAAGCATCGCCGGTGTATCAGTTGCGAAAATTCTATCCTGAGATTTATCAATTGATTTTGCAGGCGCAGTTTGAGCAGTGCAAAGATTTTGTTGCGCATAATTTGGAGAAAGGTATCGAGCAAGGTTACTACCGTTCGGATATTAAAGTTTCCGATTGCATTGATTTTTACTACACTTTGATGTTTCATATTAACGAAACAACTCCTTTAGAAAAAGAAGCTTGGCAGCGCGAATTGTATATGTTGGAATATCATACCCGCGCTATTGGGACACCAAAAGCCATTTCAGAACTCGAATCTTATCTATCAATACCAAATATTTAACTAAAATGAAGTACCTAATTCCCGTGGTATCGTTGGTGTTTTCTTTTGGAATTTTCGCTCAAGGCGGAACCGAAAGTGCAGCGAAAAGCTACAATTTTAACCTGAATGAGGCGATTGCACACGCGCTAGAGCACAATGCAAAAGTGATCAATGCAGGACGCGATATCGAAATTTCCCGAAAGAAGAAGTGGGAGACCACAGCCGCTGGTTTGCCACAAATTAATGCCGGTATCGATTATCAGTACAATATGGAAATTCAGCGATCGGTTGTTCCCGCAGAGTTTTTTGGCGGACAGCCTGGCGAATTCACCGAAGTTGCCTTCGGAACCAAACAATCGGCTATTGCTCGTTCTACCTTATCGCAATTGATTTTTGATGGTTCGTATATTGTGGCACTTCAAGCTTCGAAAACGTATTTAAAATACTATCAAAACGCCAAGCAAAAAACCGATGCCGACGTTCGTGAAGCCATCATTAACGCTTACGGAACCGCAGTGCTAACCGACGAAAGTATCAAAATCTTACAGCGCAACAAACAATTGGTGGAAAAGCTATTGTCGGACACGCAAGAAACGTTTAAGAACGGCCTGATTGAAGAAGAAAACGTGGAACAATTACAGCTCACTTTAGCGAGTATTCAAAGCAATTTAAACAACGTAACTCGTCTCAAAAACATCAGCTACAATATGCTGAAGTACGAATTGGGTTTGGAAATCCAAGACCAATTAACGCTCACTCAAACACTTGATCAATTAGCTCTTGAAAGCGTTGCAACTTCTTTGAACGCCACAAATTTTGATGTCAAACAAAACATCGATTATAAAATTCTAGAAAATTTCAATGAACAGAAACGCTTGGAATACAAACTCGAGCGAAGCCGCGCTTTGCCAAGTTTGGCCGCTAATGTAAATTTTGGTTACAATACGTTTAGCAACGATTTTTCGTTTTTCGAGCGGCAGCAACGCTGGTTGAATTACTCGTTTGTTGGCGTGAGTTTGAATGTCCCGATCTTCTCTTCTCTTGCTCGTTCAGCCCGAACACAACAAGCTAAAATTGCAATCGACCAAGCGAAAACGCAATTAATTGCAGCCGAGCAAGCGTTGCAAGTGCAATTCGCGAAAGCAAAAAGCGATTTCGATTTGGCTGTAGAAGAATTTCAAACGGCTAAAAAGTCGCTCGATTTAGCCGAACGAATCGAACGCAAACAACAAATAAAATTCGTAGAAGGTTTATCAACTTCCTTCGATTACAACGATGCACAAAAGCAATTGTATTCGGCGCAGCAATCATTCCTTCAAACCATGTCCGATATCATCAACAAGCGTTCTGCATTAGAGCGCGTAACTTCATCAAACTAAACCCATCACATCCGTACCGTTATGAAAAAACAAATAATCCTTTGGTCGTTAACCGTTTTACTAGTTGCCTGCGGCGGTGGTAATTCGAACTCTACAGACGATATTATTGCATCTAAAAATGTCGATGCCATTAAAAACAAGCGCGCAGCCTTACAAGCTGAAATCACAAAACTCGATGCAGCTTTGAGTACCTTAGACAAGAAAGTAAGTGAATCACTTGTAGAAGTGTCGGCCGTTCAAGATACTATTTTCAAACACTACATCGAAATACAAGGAAATGTAACCACACAAGAGAACGTACTTGTGCAACCTGAGATTCCGGGAGTTTTAGTCTCACTTAACGTAAAAGCGGGACAACGCGTTTCTAAAGGTCAGATTTTAGGTCGCGTAGACGACGGCGGTGCCAGCGAAGGTATAGCCGCTTTGGAAAGTCAGTACGCTTTAGCAAAAACGACTTTCGAGCGTCAGAAAAATTTATGGGACAAGCGTATTGGTTCTGAAATTCAATTCTTAAATGCTCAAACGCAAATGGTTAGTGCGCAAAAAAGTTTAAATCAAGCACGTGCGCAACTCGCAAAAACAGTAATTAGAGCCCCGTTTAGCGGAACAATCGATGAGGTTTTTGTAGAAAAAGGAGAAGTAGTTGCTGCTAGTCCGCAAGGCTTAATGCGTATCGTAAATTTGGGTAAAATGTATGTAAACACTACAGTTCCCGAAATTTATGTAGGAAAAATCAAAGTCGGAACGCCCGTTGATATCACAATCGAAGGAACTGGAAAATCGTATGCGGGTAAAGTACGTCAGATCGCCAACAGCGTGAATGCAGAGAACAGAAGTTTCGGTGTTGAAATTGCCCTTCCAAACGACAACATGCTGCGACCGAATCAAGTAGCTAAACTTCGAATCATCGATTACACGAATAAATCGGCTATCGTGATTCCTTCGAACGTAATTCTTGAGGATGCAAAAGGCCAAAAGTATGTTTTCATTGCCGACAAAATCTCTGGAAACTCTGGAATTGCAAAGCGTGTGCCAGTAGAAGTAGGGCAGTCGGCAGGAAATTTAACGGAGATCATTTCCGGTTTAACCGCCGATCAAAAAGTGGTTACCGAAGGCGCTACAAACATTTCGGAAGGAATGAAACTAACATTTTAATTAGCCACTCTAATAACTAAGACTTATGAGTCACCAGAAAAAAGAATTTGGCATATCGAGTTGGGCTGTCGATAACCGTGTTACCGTTTACATACTTACATTTATTATTGTACTCACGGGAACTATAGCCTATATTACCATGCCTCGGGAAGATTTTCCTGAAATTATCGAAAACAAAATCTACATCTCTACGGTATTTCCTGGAAACAGTGCCGAAGATGTGGAGAAACTCGTCGTGAAACCGCTCGAAGACGAAATCAAAAACATCAGCGGTGTTACTAAAGTTACTTCAAGCTCGTTTCAAGATTATGGGATGATCATCGCTGAATTCAACGAAAAAGTTCCCAACGAAGAAGCGAAAACCCGTGTTAAAGATAAAGTCGATCTCGCTAAAGCCGATAGCGATTGGCCGAATCTCGACAACGGTAGTAAAGTGGAACCGAGCGTTTTCGATTTGAATATTTCTGAGGAAGTTCCCATTTTGAACATCAACCTTAAAGGGAATTATACCACACAACAGCTTAAGAAATTCGGTGAATATCTCGAAGACGAAATTGAAGACATTCCGGAAGTAAAGCAAGTCGACATTCTTGGCGTTGACGACCGCGAAGTAGAAATTGCTGTCGACGTATATAAAATGACGGCTGCCAAGGTAAGTTTCGACGATATTCAACGTGCTGTACAGTCGGAAAATATGACTATTTCGGGCGGAAACTTAACTACACAAGGCGTTCGTAACAACATTCGCGTGGTCGGTGAAATCAAACAACCAATCGAACTCGAAAATGTGATTGTTAAATCGCACAACGGAACCGTTTATCTGAAAGACATTGCGAAAATTTCCTTCAAGGAAAAAGAGAAAACCACGTATGCTCGCGAATCAGGTGAAGAAGTGGTGATGCTTAACGTGAAAAAACGTTCGGCACAAAACATGATTTCTGCTATTGAGCAAGTCAAGGAAATCTTGAAAGACGCACAAGAAAACGTGCTTCCGAAAGATTTGGAAATTACAACTACCAACGACCAATCGTCGCGCGTGGAACACCAAGTAGACGAGCTTTCCAATCACATCATCTTCGGTATTATTCTGGTAATGATTGTACTGATGTTTACCATGGGACTGCGAAACTCGTTGTTCGTTGGAGCGGCAATTCCACTATCGATGCTTATGGCTTTTGCAATTCTCGATGCGTTTGGAGTTACCTTAAATACTATGGTGCTTTTCGCCTTGGTAATGGGTCTGGGTATGTTAGTCGACGACGGAATTGTAGTAGTCGACAACGTTTTTGCCAATATGAAAAAGGGGATGGCACGCGTTCCTGCATCGAAAATTGGTATTGGAGAGATCGCTTGGCCGGTAATTTCATCTACAGCAACAACACTTGCCGCATTTTTTCCACTCGGATTGTGGCCGGGAACTTTAGGTAAATTTATGTTCTATTTCCCAATGACGCTTTCGGTGGTTCTCGGTGCATCGCTATTTGTTGCTATGGTAATAAACGCAGCAATGACAGGTGGTTCTATGGATATCGAAGATCGAAACATCAGCAAGAAATCACTAAAAATGTACACCATTGGATTTGGTATTGCAGCTTTATTATTCCTAATTCCAGGCCATGTGTACGATGTAAAAGCACTTCGAGCTTTTGGTCATTTAGCGGTTATTTCTATAGTCCTAATTTGGGCATATCATTTCTTTATTTTTAAATGGACGCAAGATTTCCAACATTCATTTTTCCCAAGACTGGAAGTAAAATATCAAAACTTCCTGCATAAAATTCTGCACAAAAAAGCAGCCATTACCTCTTTTATCGGAATTATCGCCTTGCTTGTTCTGTCGTTCATGCTAGTAGGTATTTTTCCAAGAGAAGTACTCTTCTTCCCAAATAACATTCCCAACCAAGTCATTGTGTATTTGGAATATCCGCAGGGCACCGACATTGAAAAAACCGACAAAGCCACGCGTTTAGTTGAAAAGCAGGTGATTAACATCATGAAAAAGTACCAAGATCCGGGCGCTACCGAAAACTGGTTGGCCGAATCAGTGGTTTCTCAAGTAGGTATGGGCGCAAGCAACCCGAATATTGATGCAGGATCGCAATCTGAAACACCGTACAAAGGAAAAGTAACCATCAATTTCCGGGAATTTAAGTTCCGTCGAGGCGTAAATACCGCCGATGTTATGGAAGAAATTCGCTCTAAAGTAAAAATGGTGCCAGGCGCTTCGGTTACCGTTGAAAAAGATGCTGCCGGTCCGCCGTCGGGTTATCCTATTTCGATACAGTTAACAGGTACCGATTACGACGAAATGTTAACTGAAGCCGACAAAATGATTGCTTTCATCAATACCAAGAATATCCCCGGTATCGAAAAATTGAAAGTCGATGTTAACAAAGAATCGCCGGAATTGCGCGTAAACATTGATCGCGTAAACGCCGGAAGCTTGGGAACGTCGACCGGAAGTGTCGGATTTACTATGCGTCGCTCGGTTTACGGTCAGGAAATTTCAACGTATAAAGAAGGCGACGATGATTACGACATCACCATGCGTTTGCAGGAAGATCAACGTAAAAACGAAAGCATGATTTTTAACCAACCCGTAACGTTTACCAATCAGCGCACCGGACAAATAATACAAGTTCCCGTTTCTGCCATAGCGCAAACCGAAAAAATCAAAACGTTCAATCAAATCAAACGACGCAATTACAAACGCGTTATGACGATTTACTCGAACGTACTTACCGGTTACAACGCCGATGGTATTACACGCACGATTCAAGCCGAATTGTCGGAATACAAAATGGGGAACGGAATTTCATATTCGTTCTCAGGCGAGCAAGAAGAACAAGCCAAAAACCAAGCATTCTTATTTAAAGCGTTATTATTAGCACTGTTCGGAATTGCAACCATTATTGTATTACAGTTTAACTCGATTTCCAAAACAGGAATCATCATGTTTACCGTATTGCTGAGTTTCTCTGGAGTTTTCTACGGTTACGTTTTTGCCGGAATGGATTTCGTGATCCTAATGACCATGATGGGAATCATCTCGCTAGCAGGTGTGGTCGTGAAAAACGGTATCGTGTTAATGGACTTCTTCGTATTGCTGCTCGATGAAAAAGTAGCCGAATACGGTGTCGAGTCGCACGATGATTTGCCGCTTAACGTAATCACGGAAGTAATCATCGAATCCGGAAAGTCGCGTTTGCGACCGGTTTTACTTACCGCACTTACTGCCGTTTTAGGTTTAATTCCGTTGGCCATCGGGTTGAATTTCGATTTCTTCTCGCTCATAACCGACTTAAATCCACACGTCTTTATCGGAGGCGATAACGTAATCTTCTGGGGCCCATTAGCTTGGACGATCATCTTCGGTTTAACCTACGCCACAGTACTTACGTTGGTCATGGTTCCGGTCATGTTCTACTTAGTAAAAGCCACAAAATTCTGGTTACGCCGCCGCAGAGCCGCAAAAGCATCTTAAGGCACTATTTTTAGATTTGTTTTGTTGAAAACCTGAGTTCGAGTTAAAAATTGCGGTCAGAAAACAGATAAATAGCTGAATACAAGGCAGATTTTTGTTGGGATACTGCAGTATCGCAAAAAAATCTAACGAAGTAGGCAGCCGTTTATCTGCTTAGCGTGGAAACTATCCCTTTCCGTTGCTATTTGATTTCACAATTTGTTGATTTAAATCGATCTGACAAAGATTTTTAATTGAACTGAGGTTGAGAGGGTCTTCTCGTTTTGGGAAGGCCTTTTTTATTTGGGCGGCATTTCCGGCTGTTCGCTGCAAGCTTTTTCAAATCGGGCACAAAAGTAAACGTTGGTCGCGGCTTCTTAGGTCGCCACGCCCAACGCACTTTTGTTTGCCCCATTTATCAAAAGGCTTTCCGCTGCCATCCGGGCCGCAAAATCGTTACTGAAAAATTATTTTTAGAAAAAAACTAAAAAATTACACGATAGTTAATTTGCATAGTTATTTTTATTACATTCGTTATTATTAACTAAACCAATTTATTATGAATCATTACCCCCCCCTCCTTACGAAGGTAAAGGGTTTACTTTTTTAATTAACTTTTTACATTATTTTTTTGCTCGTGCAAGGCAAAGAGCTTTCATTACGCAAGCTATTGTTATTGGTTTGCTTGTTGTTTTTATCTACTCGTGCACATCCGATTTTGAAGTTTTAGAACATGAGCATAGAAACGACAACCTTGTCTCTTGGAAAACCTTCAAAAGAGAAACTGGAGTTACCAATGCACGAGGTGATTTACAAACGCAGCACTTTGTAAAGAATTTACCTCAATTTCGTGGCGTTGAGCTTTCTGATTTTGTGATCGATACTACTTACATTTTAAAGTATATCAATGATGAAGGAAAAAGCACCTACTCTTTTTCTGTACAACTTTTAGAGCCTATTGACGAGAAAACACTATACAACTTAGTTTTTCGCAAAGAAAATGAAGTCTGGGAAAAATCAGTCGTTTCTTTTGAATTGGAAAACAATAATCCAAAGAGTTTAGTCAATTTTAATAATACATTCGATAGTGCTTCTTTTTCTATTACTAACAATAGTTTGATGTGGTGTTTTTCGGTAACTACTTATTTATATTGCACGCTTACAAATCATTGCACGGGTCAGGCTGGTTGCGATTTTTACTCTGAAAATGGTTGTCCGTCTGGTGTATGCAGACTTAGAGAACATGTAAATGCTTACCCGTGTTCTAGTGGAGCGGTATATGATCTGCCACCGCTTGGCGGCCCTCCATCCCCAGGCGGTTCTCCGCCTTCAGGTGGCGGAGCAGATGATTCAGGCGGTTCCTCATCCGGAAGTCAGTACGATTTTGCGCCAAATATAAAGAGCAATTTGGTTATCAACGGACCAGGTAATTCTACTGTAGCAGCCGATCCCTGTATTGTATTAGAAAAGATACAATCAAATCAGCCGGGGCTTCCCGATAATCAGCAGTTTATGCATAATTTTAACCAGATAAACACTCAAGCTAGTTTTAGTGCTCCTCAAGAAAGCGGTTTTGGTGTTGTATACAATGAAGATGGACAGCGAACTTTTGTGCCTGGTATTCCAAGTTTATCTAGCCATCTAAAGATTCACGAAAATTCAACGTCAGGTTGGCACGTACATACTGATTTTCCAGTGCAACAAAACGGAGCACTAGGTATTTCTGTAAAACTTCCCTCACCAGAAGACACTGAAAAGCTCTTTGGAAGAATGCGGATTATTTGCTCTAGTCGTAATACACCAAATGTTAATCCAGTAGTTGGTATGATTTCTAGCGAAGGTATATTTGCTATTGTATTGAATGATAATTCTATACAAATTCCCGATTTTGAAGGAAAAATGAAAAAGTTCAATAAACAGTATTTTAATAAGTCTCTTAATATTCTATTAGAATACCCTAGTGATTCATTTAGTGATAAAACGCAAAGAAAAAATAGAATGCAAATTATGTACCTTAAACTTTTAAAAAAGTACCAGCTTAATACAGTTATTGACTTTTTAGAAGGAGAAGTGCAAAATGGCGTACTAACCTGGAAAAAGAAAAAGTTAAACTCAAATAACGAAATAATTGAAACACCATGTTAAGCAGCAAACCACTTCTCTATAGCTACATTTTTTTAATGAGTGTACTTTTTTGTTGTTCAGCACAAGTAACCGAGATTGTTCCGATCACAGAAGATTTTACCGATCACTTGGAGGACGGCGTTTATTTTAAAGATGTTGAAAATTCTTACAACTTGTTTGAAGGAACTTACTTTGCTCAAAACGGGAGTACTACTTTTACATTAATTATAAAGAAATTCAGTCAAGTGATGTTCGGGAGCGGCAGTACTGACTATAATTATGAAGATGAACTAAGAGCTAAGCTTTTTGTTTCTGATCCAACAAATGCGCTAATCTTTTATAATTCGCCACCCGGACTTAACTACGATTCCTATGAAATCGGAAATATTAGTAATGTTCGAGATAACGCCATTAGAATGTATTTTGATGGAATTGGATTGGAATGTAATTTTGAATTTCAATTTAAACTTACTCGAGATCCGAATAATCAAAATCAGTTAACGTATTCTTTTATCAAGAGTGAAGGATATTCGCCTTTGGTATTTAGCGATATCGTTTGCCCGGACTTGCCGCCGCCGGCATATGTCCCTTTAATGGACTTAGTCTTTATTAAGCAATAAATTTGTCGCGTACGTAGTTTAGAATAAATTCCCTTAAGCCGCACCCACCGTGCGGTTTTTACTTTTGCACGCACCGCACTTGGCAAGGCTTTCCGCTGCCATCCGGGCCGCAGCAATCGTGCACGAACGTATCGGCTTCGATTTTATATAAGTGCAAGATGTTTAGTTTTTTAAAATGTATTTTTGTCGTTTAATGTGTAAAATGTCAGCTAATTATACGTGGTAATATTGCAATATTACAATTGTTAAATTCGGGCTTATTTTTCAACCGTTCTTCCATAACTACATTTCCTCAAAAATTACAGATTCCATTTCGCCGAATGAGTATAACATGCTCACTTTTCCACCAAAAGCAAATTGTAAGATTGTCTGTAATACCAATTAGAAATACAAAACAGCCCAATAAAACAAACTTCTGTAGCGCTTCTGTACAACATTTTTTTCATTGTTCTGAGTCAAAAACAACCTTTTTTCTTTGGCCTATTTTATAAATCGAATGGGTATGTGCTAGCATGCACACCTAAAATTTAATTTTCATTTACAATTTGATTTCATTTTCGAAGAAAATTCGAAAAATTATAATTAATTCAAAAACAATACATTAAATCAATTAAAGGCCCTTTTTTCAGAATAATTGTTAACGAAATTCAAATGGTATAGTTCTTGAAAACTTTTAAAAAGATTTGCAAATCAAAATATAGAACAATGTTAAAGGGTAATTTCATGGGTAAAAAATCAACGTAGCGTGATTTCAGTCAGAATTTAAGGCATCTTGAAGCAAATTTGAAATGCAGACGCCTTCCTTTTGTATGAAAATCATAACTTTGAAAACTTACTTAAGAAATCCTCGAAAAATTGAGTTCAAACTAATCAAATGGAATTAAAGTAATTATTGACAACCAAAAAACATGAAAAAAAAGTACTTTCTAATAACTGCGACACTGCTTTGTTTGTTGTTTTCATCCGTTGAAGCAACATACGGTCAGACCAAAAAGGTTTCTAAAAGAGAACAAAGAGCTCAAAAAAAACGAGCTGCAAAAAGAACAGCAGTAGCGCCAACACCAGCAGCCAAATCGGCACCAACGCC
>CALRVY020000080.1:0-12754 GCA_943371725.1 Pseudanabaena sp. UWO311
ACGATTTAAACTCAATGCAGGCGAACTTGTAAGGTCGCGCGTGGGACGTAGCTCGCGAATGTTTTCGATTGGGATTTTAAGGTTGTACAGAAACAAACACTTGATTTGCAGCTGTTCGTTGGTAATTCGGTATTCGAGTTTTAGAGTCAAAAGCAAGATGAATAAAAAGAAAACACCGCTAAGAAACACATTGAAATAGCCGATTCTTTCAAAAAAAGCTGTGATGGTACAGGTTGCAAAAAATACCGAAACGAGCGGAAGTATAAAACCTTTTCGAGACTTAAACGAAATATAGTTGGATTCCATAGGTTCAGAGACGTTTTTCTGCGCGACCGGTTGCAGCGGCAGCCCACAGCCCCAAGGTTCCCTTGGGGCGAGGACTACAGCGGAAAACGGGACGGCAAAACCGTAATTTTTTCCACTAAATAGTTTTGCCGGCGCGCCCTACCAAATCTTAACGCGCTGATCAGGAGCTAAATACATGCCGTCTCCGGGTTTCACATCGAAAGCTTTGTAAAATGCATCAACGTTCATCAATGGTACATAAGCGCGGTATTGGCCAGGCGAGTGCGGATCGGTTTTCACCATATTTTTCATGGCTTCGTCGCGCATTTTCGAACGCCAAATCGTTGCCCAAGAGATGAAAAACCGTTGTTCTGGCGTAAAACCATCGATGTTTGCCGGGCGACCTTCTTGCTGCAAATGCAACTGTAAACCGTCGTATGCCGCGCTAACACCACCTAAATCTCCGATATTTTCACCTAAAGTAAACTTTCCGTCTACGAACGTTCCTGGAATTGGCTCTAGCTTGCTGTACTGATCGGCTAAAGCTCCAGTCAAGGCTGTAAATTGCTTTAAATCTTCAGGTGTCCACCAATCAACCAAATTACCTTCGGCATTGTAACGCGCACCCGAATCGTCGAAACCGTGTGAAATTTCGTGACCGATAACAGCTCCAATTCCGCCGTAATTCACCGCTTCATCGGCTTTGTAATCGTAGAAAGGCGGCTGCAAAATAGCCGCTGGGAACACAATTTCGTTATACGACGGATTGTAATACGCATTTACTGTTTGAGGCGACATGCCCCAGCGGTCTTTATCCACTGGCTTTTGCAAATCGGCTACATTTTCAGCGTAACGCCAACGTGCTAACGCCATGCTGTTTTCAAAATACGTTCCGCCGTTTTCGGGTGCTTTAACAGCAAGTGCGCTGTAATCTTTCCATTTGTCGGGATAACCAATCTTTACCCGACTTTTCTCGAGTTTGGCAATAGCGCTTTTACGCGTTTCGGCCGACATCCAGGGCAAATTATTGATTCTGTTTTCAAAAGCTTTAATCACATTGCTAATCATTTTTTGCGCTTTCGCTTTTGCTTCCGGCGGGAATTTTTTCTCAACGTAGAGTTTTCCAAGCGCTTCGCCCAAAGCGCCGTTTACTACTTGTAATGCGCGTTCATCCAACGGACGCTGTTTCAGGGCGCCAGTTAATGTTTTTCCGTAGAATTCCCAGTTTGCAGTCTCAATCTCATCAGATAATTTCGACGCATGACGGTTAATGAGTGTCCATTTCAAATACGCTTTCCACGCGTCAACTTTGTTTTCACTGAAACGTCGGTCGAGTTCTTTGAAAAATTTTGGTTGCGTTACGATAACATTATTGGTGTTCATACCAGCCGCTTTTAAATACTGACTCCAATTGAAGTTTGAAGCTAGATTTTGTAAATCGGCAACAGTCATAGGATTATACGACAAACGACGATCGCGACGTTCTACACGCGTAAACTGCGATTCTGCCATGGCTGTTTCGAGTGCTAAAATATCGGCAGCTGCTTTGTCACTATTTTTAACACCAGCCATTTTCAGCATTCGCGCCACGTGATTTTTATATTTTTCGCGTTTATCTTTTGAGTCGGCTTCTTGCGAAACGTAGTAATCACGGTCGGGTAATCCCAAACTGCCGGGATACATTTTTAGGCTGTTTTTGTTGGAATCTTTCTCGTCGGCGCTAATTCCCATTCCAAAAAAGCCACCTCCGCCAATAGGCTCCATTTCTTGAAGATAAAGTTGCAAATCAGCTACATTTTTGATTTTATCGATTTTATCGAAGTAGCTGTAAAGCGGTTTAAATCCGAGGTTGTTTCGCGAGTTCATGTCTTTTATGCTGCGAAAAAAAGCGAGGGCCTTTCCTTGATCCGATTCGGGTGTATAGGCCTTTGAAGCAATAGCTTCGTCGATTATCACCAACATATCTTTATCCGTATTTTGGCGCAATTCATCAAAACTTCCCCAACGGGTTTTATCGGCTGGAATTTCAGTATTATCCAACCATTTTCCATTTACAAATCGGAAAAAGTTTTGTTGTGGCGCTGCGGAGCGATCCATTAAATCGAGGTTAATTCCGGGCGTTTGCGCAACCGCAATGCTGCCCACGCATAAAAGTGCAATAATATATTTCATAACAATTGTATTGAAATAACAAATGTATCTAAACACATGCTGACAATCTGTTAACTTTCTCAAAAAGTGCGCGCGCTCTTGCCGTCATATTGGTTTTGATGCTTTAATTTTGAAAAAAAAATTCCATGACACTTTGGAAGCGATATAAAATCTTCATCATATCCATGATTATTTTTGCGGTTATTTTTTTAACGACCGCCTATCAATTTTTAAAGCCCGCTGATCGATTACCTGTTTTTAGCCCAGCTGATGTAAATCCCGAAATGGTCGATTCAACGGTACAGCACATCGGACGCGCGCACAAGATTGCCGACTGGTCGTTCACAAATCAAAACGGCAAGAAAATCAGTCAGCGTGACTTTGAAGGAAAAATTTATGTTGCCGATTTTTTCTTTTGTACGTGTACTACGATTTGTCCGATTATGACCAAGAATTTTGGTAAAGTTCAAGAAGCATTTCGCGATAATCCTGAGGTTTTGTTGCTGTCGCACTCGGTTATGCCCGATCAAGATTCAGTTCCGGTCTTACGAAAATACGCTACCGAGAAAGGTGCTATCGACGGCAAGTGGCATTTAGTAACAGGAAAAAAAGAAGACATTTATTACTTGGCGCGGAAGTCGTATTTAGCCGTAAAAACAGCAAACACAAGCGAATTGTACGACATGGTGCACACCGAAAATTTGATTTTGGTGGATCGTGAGCGACGCATTCGAGGATTTTACGACGGTACAAAAGATGCCGATGTTGATAAATTGATTTCGGATATACAATTTTTGCTTACGCAGAAGTAGGAGCGGAGATTCGAAAAACTTCTCAAATAATTTTTTACCTTAGCTTTTTTAATACACGCCAAAATGGAAGATTTTTCGCCCGAAGCTCGTTATTTGCTTCGCTTTGTAAATCAAACGAAGTATCCTGTTTTCCTGACCGGAAAAGCCGGTACAGGAAAAACCACACTCCTCAAACACCTCATTAAAACAACGCACAAGCACGCGGTAGTTGTAGCGCCCACGGGAATTGCTGCGCTCAATGCGGGCGGCGTTACTATACATTCGCTGTTTCAAATTCCGCCGGCCTTATTTTTACCAACCGACGAACGTACGCATTACCGAACCGACGTAAAAGTGGAAACGCCAAGTACCATTCGGAAGCATTTTCGGATGAATCGCGTAAAAAAAACACTGCTCTCTCAACTCGAATTATTGGTAATTGATGAAGTGAGTATGTTGCGACCCGATTTGCTCGATGCCATCGATTTTGCCTTGCGACACACACGTAAAAGTCAGGCTGCCTTTGGTGGTGTTCAGGTGCTTTTCATCGGCGATTTACTGCAATTGCCGCCCGTAATTAAAGATCAGGAATGGCTTTTAATGCAAAAATATTACGGTGGGAAATTTTTTTTCGACGCGCGCTGTTTGCAGCAATCAACGCCTGTTTACATCGAGTTAAAGCACATTTACCGGCAGTCGGATCCTACGTTTCTGGAAATTCTGAATAATCTGCGTCACAATACAATCACCGGTGAAAATTTAGCGATTTTAAACAAACATGTCGTTGCCAATCGGAACTTGAAAGCAGCGAAAAACGCCATTTTACTCACCACACACAACCGAAAAGCCGATGTAGTAAACGAGTCGGAATTAGCAGAAATAGCCAGTAAAGAATTTCAATTTCGGGCCGAAATCATCGACGATTTTCCAGATCGTTTGTATCCCATTCCCGAAGTGTTGAGTTTAAAAGTTGGTGCACGCGTTATGTTTATCAAAAACGATATGGCGCCGAATAAAAGATACTTTAACGGCAAAATGGCAACGGTCACCTTTTTGTCGAGCGTCGAAATCAAAGTGGTTTGCGACGACAGTACTGAAACGATAGATGTGGAGCGCTTTGAATGGCAGAATATGAAATACGAGCTCAACGACAACCGAGAAATCAAAGAAACGGTTATTGGCACCTTTACACACTTTCCGTTAAAGTTGGCTTGGGCTATTACGGTACATAAAAGTCAGGGCTTAACCTTCGACCGCGCGGTTGTTGATGTAGCCGATGTTTTTCAACCCGGACAAGCCTATGTTGCGTTGTCGCGCATTCGCAGTTTGGAAGGCGTCATGTTGTTGAGTCCGTTACATTTTAACGGTATTGAGAACGATAAAAGTGTCGAAGCATACACGGCGGCTCAACCCGGAACCGAGCAATTGGCCGGACATTTGGAGCACGCGCGAAAAGTGTATTTGCTGGAATTTTTGCAAGCTGTTTTCGATTTTTCAGTGTTGGAAAAAGCTCTGGGCGAATTTCAATTTCAGTTTGCGATGGGTGTAAAAACAGCCGAAACCTTGCACGGCGTTTGGGCAAAACAATCGTATAAACGTTGCTTGGAAATGGGAGCGCCCGCAGCGCAATTTCGCCGACAAATTCACAGTATTCTTGCTGCCGAAAAAGTCGACGAGCTATTTCTCAAAGAACGTGTTCGAAAAGCGTATCAGTATTTTTTCGCTTTCGCGGAAGAGATAAGCATGGGCCTGTACGATAATTTGATTCTTACCTCAAAACAGAAGAAGTCGAAAGAAGTAAATCAAGCCTTGGTAGAATTAGAGGATGTTTTCCTAAACACGGTTTATAAACTTTTCAAAGCCAGACAATATGCCGATTTAGGTGAAGAAGCCGAATGGACCAAAGAGAGTTTATTGGGAGAGTCGTTTAAAGATTTCGCGCGTAAAAATTGGCTGGCTGCAAGAGAGCGTTTACAGGCCGTTTCGCTCGTGGCGGAAGAGGAAGAGGTTGAATATCCGCAGAAGAAAAAAGCCAAACAAAAGCCGGATACGGTTAATGAAACGTACTTGTTGGTAAGCGAGGGTATGGCCATTGCAGACATCGCCGCGGCTCGGAAACTCTCGGTCGGTACCATTTATACGCATATCTCCAAACTAATTGCGCAAGGAAAGTGCAACATTTCCGATTTTCTACCTGAAGATCAGCAACAAAGACTGGCAGTTTTATTCGAAACTTACGACTCAAGTGCTGGATTATCGCCTCTTCGGGAAGCCTCAAACAACGAATTTTCTTGGGAGGAACTGAGGCTTTATAAAGGCTATCTCGAATCGCAACAAACGATTTAGCGCACTTTAGGCTGAGGGATCTTCAACAACTTTACCACAAATCATTTGCTGAGATCTGTGGAAAACAGCGGTTTTTATGTGCAGAAATGACAGCTGCAAAATCGAAATGTGTTTAAAAATCACAAATTTTACGGGCTTCTCTTTTTAGTTCTGTGAATTTTGTGATCGTTAAAGTCGTGTAGACATCATTTGAAAGAAAACATAAAAAGAAACATTTACAACCGATTTCAAACGGCGAATCGTGCAGAATACTTCTGCAAAACTTATATTTGCGTATGCTATTTTCATCCATTCCCGGTCACGAACACTTAAAAAAGCAACTGGTTCACAGTGCGCAAAACGGCCGCATTGCCCACACGCAACTGTTTATCGGTCCTGAAGGCAGTGGAACTTTGCCCATGGCACTTGCCTATGCGCGTTACTTGCTATGCCATAATGTGGGTTTTGAAAACGAAGGCGGAAACAGCAGCTGTAATTCGAAAGTGGCTAGTTTGCAACATCCCGATTTGCACTTTTATTTCCCAACACCCTCGGGTACTGCTGGCAGTAAAGCGATGAGTTCGGAAGAGCTGTATCCAGAATGGCGACAGTTTCTTCACGAGCGTCCGTTTGGTTCTCTTGCCGAATGGTTTACGCATGCTGGTGGCGACGGTAAGCAGGGAGAAATTCGAGCTACCGATGCCGATTCGATTGCACGCGTCATCGGTATGAAATCGTACGAAGGTGGAAAAAAAGTGTTGATTGTTTGGCGAGCCGAACTCATGAACAACAGTACGGCCAATAAGCTATTGAAGATTCTGGAAGAACCGTCGGCCGACACATTCATCATTTTATTGGTCGAAAATCCCGACGAATTATTGCCAACTGTACGTTCCCGTTGTCAGGAAATCGAATTCCGACCGTTTTCCGAAAGTCAGGTTGTCGATTTTTTAAACGCCCGACTTTCGCTCGATACCGCAAAGGTGAAAATGTTGGCAGCTCGATCGCAAGGAAACTTGAGCAAGGCGTTGCTATTAGCAGAAGAGAACGATGCCGAATTAGAGTTTGAAAAATGGTTTGTCGATTGGGTTCGCGCGGCTTTTTCGGCCAAAGGAAATCCGGGTGCAATAAAAAGTCTGATTTCATGGAGTGAAGATTTAGCCAGTATTGGTCGCGAGCGCCAAAAACGTTTTTTGAGTTTTTGTGCTGAAATGTTCCGACAAGCGTTGTTAACTAATTACGGTGCCGGTTCATTGACGTATATTGTTCCTGAATACGGAAATTTTAAACTGGAGAAGTTTGCTCCTTTTGTTCACGGCGGAAATATCGTTGGTATTTTTCAAGAAATTGAAGACGCCATGTATCACATCGAACGAAACGCCAATGCAAAGATTATTTTTACCGATTTATCAATAAAACTAACTCGTTATATACACGCAAAATAGTTATGGAATTACAAAACCCTGTTCGCCTTTTATTGCTGTTGTTTTTGGCAATTACTTTTATACAATCGGGCTACGACAAGCTCATGTACTGGAAAGATAATCTCAATTGGCTGAAATCGCATTTTGCAAAAACACCGATTAAAGATATGGTTCCCATGTCGTTGGGTTTGATTTTAGCCTTGGAATTAATTGCAGGAATTGCTTCTGCTGCCGGAATTATTCAACTGCTTACCAACAGCGGCGAAAGTTTCGGATTTTATGGTGCGGTTACCTCCGCTGTAACTTTACTTTTTTTACTTTTAGGTCAACGGATGGCAAAAGATTACGAAGGCGCTAAAACCATTGTAATCTATTTCATTCCAACGTTGCTTGCTGTGCATTTGTTTGCACATTAAGTGAAATCTTGATCGGATTTAAAAAACATCACAATCACCTTTTCACCTAATTAGCTTTTCACGGAATTTAAATTCAATTATCTTTTGGTGTTGTTGTCAAGAGCACAACATTTCAATTCCTCGACGGTGCCATTCACATAATAATTGAGCAATTTCAAATAAATCCCGCGTGCTTTGCTTGCGGGGCTTTATCGACCGTAATTTTGAAATGCATTGAAAAAGATAAATTATGACGAGGATTGTTATTTTGCATTTAGGACTGTTTATTTCCCTATGTTCGTATGCGCAAGTTGGTATTGGAACAACCAACCCAAACACTTCTTTTCATGTTGAAGGAGAGCCAACGGACGCAACAAAAACAGATGGAATTATAATTCCAAGATTGACAGGAAATCAATTGCGGGCTAAAAATGCGGTGTATACTGCAAGTCAGACAGGCGCAATGGTGTATATCACAGCTCCAGATAGTGCCCCAGCTGGTAAGACGATCAATGTAACTACCACTGGATTTTACTTCTACGATAACAGTCTAGGACAATGGATTCCTATCAAAGAAGTACGTCGAGAACCGTGGAGAGTAGAAAATAGTACAACGCTTGCTACAGATAATTCCGAAAACATTTACCAAACAGGCGCAGTTGCTATTGGAACCTCAACTCGTGACAACTCTGCAAAATTTGATGTAACGGCAACAGACAAAGGCTTTTTGCCGCCTAGAGTTAATCTAACGTCCATTACAATGGATCTCGACGGGCAGTCTGGTCAGGCAAGAGGCTTATTGGTTTTTAATTCAGGGACTACTTTAAATCAGGGTTATTATTATTGGGACGGAGTTGTTTGGCGCCGCTTATCAGATTCGGGCGTCCGACAGAACGTAACAATTGTGACGGGTAACAGGACTTCCGCAAACGCATATGTTGTTCAAGACGACGACTATTATATTTTTATTCGCTTGACGGGAACTACTAACGGAATAAATAATGTTTCAAGTAGCTTTCCTTTTTTAAATTCAAATCATAATATTGTACTGCCAAATCCTGCTTTACATCGTGGTAGAGAACTGTATTTAATCAACGATTCTCTGGCGGTAAATACAGGCTTTGATGCGTATACAAATTATCCGATTTATGGAACTTATTCCAACACAACAAGTTTTAATTATTCAACAAATAGTCAGGGAGAGTATCTTCTTAATCGAAATTTTCCAAAAGTTAAAATAGTAAGCGATGGAACGAGATGGATTTGTGTAGCAATATCGATAGTTTAAATTGATTTATAGTTTATTGAATGAAGTCGAGCGCTGCATTTTCCTATCACTATCCTTTACTCACGTCATTAATCGTTTTTTTTAATACCTTTTTTCTACTACAGCTCAACGCTTATGGAAATCAACAAATTTCTAACGACTGGATTACAATAGTCATTTTTGTATACGCTTTTCTGTCAGGAGGTACGTTTTACCTTTACCACTTACTCTTTAGAAACTTAGTCAATATTCAAAATTGGACAGTAAAAAAAGACCTCATAATATTTATACAGCTTGTTATTATATCTGCTGTATTGATGTTAGGTTTCACATTCTTTTACAAAAGATTTGTCAACCCAGGTTACAATATTTTGTATTTGAAAGATGGTCGATTTATCATGTTCTTTGTACTAATCAGTGCTATAAACTTCTTAAGTATAAAATTTTTAGACCTCACATTTTATTATCGAGGAAAATCTAAATTACAACCTCAAATAATTGAAGTTAACAAAGAAAATGCCTTACAAACATTAACTGTTCAGGGTAAAAATCAATACGAGATTTTGACACTTTTTCAACGCGATTTTATCCTCGCAGAAGCTTCGGGAAATTATGTGATGATTTATTTTGCGATTGATGGCGCTTTGAAAAAGGAACTGCTGCGCACCAGTCTTGGCGAAATCTTAAAACAATTGGAAAATTTTCCGCAAATCGTGAAAATTCATCGCAGCTATGTTATTAATAAAAATAACATTGTAAAAATCAATAAAGGCAATCGTAAAATACTGGTCCAGATGCGTTTAATCGACTTCGAGGTTCAAGTTTCAAAAGCAAACGTCAGTGTTTTAGAAAAGTAATTTCGAATCAGGAATTTTGTTGTTCTAAGAATATTCAACAAAGAGTTTATTCTTAAAATCACTCAAAAATTCAAATCAACCCCGTCCCACTCCGCATAAAAGCGATCGAGAAACTCTAACATAAAATCATGACGTTTTGTTGCCCAAACTTCCGCTGTTGGAGTATTCATACGATCCTTCAACAAGAGTAATTTTTCGTAGAAGTGATTAATCGTGGGCTGTTCTTCGTTACGGTAATTCTCGGCGGTTAGTTCCGTTCGAGGTTTAATGTCTGGATTGTACAGGGCGCGGTTTTTAAATCCCCCGTAATTAAACGTTCTTGCAATACCGATGGCGCCAATCGCATCCAGACGGTCGGCGTCTTGCACAATTTGAAATTCCAACGAAGGTGCTTCCACGAAAGTGCCACCGCCTTTGAACGACATGTTGGCAATTATAAAGCAAACATGCGCTATTACAGCTTCGGGAACGTTGATTTTAGCTAAAAATTCGGCGGCAATTTTCGCTCCTAACGAATCGTCGCCGCCGTTAAACTTTGCATCTGAAATGTCGTGCAATAAAGCCGCTAACGACACCACTGTAATGTCTGCCGATTCTTCTTCGGCAATTCGTAACGCAATTTTATGCACACGTAAAATGTGGTTAATGTCGTGTCCGCCTTCGGCATGAGCCAAAGTATCGCGCACAAAAACCAGCGTTTGCTCAATAAAATCGGGCATTAGGCAATTGTAGCAGGTTCAACCCATTTAAATACAGTCGATTCTACCGGAATAACCAAACGCTCGGAAACCTTTGCCATTCGTGCGGGAAGTTTCATCAAATAATCACGCGCTTTTTCAGCTTCGTCGGTTAGGTTCGTCAATTTGTCAATCTGCCATTTTTCAATAAGCTTTTGCATGATTTCCACATAATCATTCGCTGTATAAACGCCAATGCGTTGCGCTGAATCTGAGAAATTTAAAAAAGCCGACGAAATTTTTTCACCGCTTTCGCGAAGGAATTGTGCAGGCATTACGATTTTTTGCTTCATCATAAAATTAAAAGCAAGCATCATTTCACTTGGATCTACTTTAAAAATCTGATTCACAAATTCGCTGTACGCGTGGTGGTGACGCATTTCATCGCCAGCGATTATTTTACAGATTTTTGACAGTTTTTTCTCGCCGTATTGTTTAGCAATTTGCGCCACACGATTGTGCGAAATATACGTTGCGAGTTCTTGAAAAGACGTGTACACAAAATTCTTATACGGATCTTGTCCCGTTCCGATATCGAAACCATCGGAAATTAAATGTTGTGTGGTAACCTCTACTTCACGCATGTTTACACGACCCGATAAGTACAAATACTTGTTTAATAAATCGCCGTGACGGTTTTCTTCTCCAGTCCAATGGCGTACCCATTTCGACCAGCCGTTGCGATCTTGTTGGCTAACACCTTCTACATCCATCAACCACGATTCGTAAGTGGGTAGTGCTTCTTCTGTAATGGTGTCTCCAACGAGCGTTACCCAAAAATCGTAAGGTAAATCTTTTGCAATTTCGCGCAATTCAGCGATTTCTTGTAAAAAAGTATCTGAATCAGGTTGTGGAAGAAAGTCGGATGGTTGCCAAATCTTGTCGATTGGAATCAAAAATTCGTCCATGAAGGAATCGATTTTCTGTTCCAAAAACTGCATGACTTCCAATCGGATGTTTTTTATAGACATATAAATTTTAAGTTTAGTATTTAAGAGCGGAAACAACCGCCGCTTCGGTTTTTGCAAGTAAATCATCGACTGCGAAATCGGAGACCTTCAATGCTTTATGAGCTGTAAAGGTAAGTCGATTTCCTAAGCCAGCGGGAAAGAAACCGAATTTAACGATTGTCCAACTGTTGTTGATCGAAATAGGAACAACATAAGCTGATGGTGCGGTTTTGAACAGAATTTTAAGTCCGGTTTGCTGAAACGGTTTCGGTGCTCCTGTTTTGCTACGCGTCCCTTCCGGGAAAATTACCGCGGCACGATTATTTGCCTCGATGTATTTTCCGAGTTTTTGAATGGCCGGAATTGCCTGTTTTGGATCTTTTCGATCAATGAGTACCGACCCGCCGTGTCTTAAATTAAACGACACAGAAGGAATTCCTTTTCCCAACTCTTTTTTACTCACAAATTTGGGATGTGCTTTACGGAAGTACCAAATAATAGTAATGATATCGTACATACTCTGATGATTCGCCACAAAAATAACCGGCACATTTTTAGGGATATTTTCCAATCCTTTAATGGTGTAACGTGTTCCCAAGATACGCGTAGCCGACAATAAACCAAAGTTTAAATAATCAACACTTTTTTTGTGCGCTTGGTATCCAAAAACGTTCAAACAGATGTACTGAATGGGATGAAAAATAACCAACAATAAACCAAACACGAGGTAGTAAATGGCCGTAATCGGATAGGAGATTATGCGTTCCATAAGCGTTTAAATGTTTGCAAAAGTAGCAAAACGATAGGATTAACAGCCACTTGCGCCGCATAAGTATGTAAAAAAGCATCCGAAATGGGTATATCATTTTGATACAAAATTTCTCAAAACCTTACGGAAAAACCGTAATCAAAAAACGATATTTGCCTTACTTTTACGAAATTAAAAGCCAATATTATTTTTTATGAGTACAGAGAAAGAATCAAAATTGAAAGCATTACAACTTACTTTAGATAAGTTAGATAAAACTTATGGTAAAGGAACCGTAATGAAAATGGGAGACAAAGCAATTGAAGAAGTAGAAGTTATTTCATCGGGTTCGCTAGGTCTTGATTTAGCACTTGGAGTCAACGGATATCCCAAAGGAAGAATTATCGAAATATACGGTCCGGAATCTTCGGGTAAAACTACATTGACTTTACACGCTATTGCAGAAGCTCAAAAAGCAGGCGGTATCGCGGCGTTTATTGATGCGGAACACGCTTTTGATCGTCACTACGCAGAAAAACTAGGCGTGGATATCGAAAACCTGATCATTTCACAACCCGATAACGGCGAACAAGCGTTAGAAATTGCCGAAAACTTAATTCGTTCGGGTGCAATTGATATCGTGGTAATCGACTCTGTTGCCGCGTTAACGCCAAAAAGCGAAATCGAAGGCGAAATGGGCGATTCAAAAATGGGATTGCACGCGCGTTTAATGTCGCAAGCGCTTCGAAAACTTACCGGAACCATCAGCAAAACGAACTGTACGGTATTTTTCATCAACCAGTTACGTGAAAAAATTGGTGTTA
>CALRVY020000081.1:0-12420 GCA_943371725.1 Pseudanabaena sp. UWO311
CTTAATGGTAGTATTCCCGAAGCCATGATGCTTGTAAACGATTTGCGTGAAAATTACAATATTTTCTTGTCGATTGTAGTATATCCAGTGATTCCAAAAGGAATTATCTTATTGCGTATGATTCCGACTGCTTCTCACACTATGGAAGATATCAGCCAAACGTTAGATGCTTTTGAAGCGGTTCGCGAAAAATTAGTGAACGGCACGTATTTGAAAATTGCAGCTGAAAAAACGGTTGACGTTTCGTAATACAACCTAAAATTTTTGATAGAAAGCTCTTTGATGACTCGATTTCGGAAATGAAATCAGTTTTCAAGGAGCTTTTTCTTTGGAAACGATTTTCTGCATTAGCGATTGCAACGGAAATAAAAAGTGCACAAACGGATTGAGGCACGGTTTACAAATGCGACCAACGGAAGCACTTTGTAAACCGTATGCCGAAACCGATTTGCGTGATTTTTATTGCAGTGGAAAGCGCGCCGCCGTTGATGAATTTTTCTACTACCTTGAACAACGGCGGAATGCCCAAATGTTCCTATTAAAAATCTTTATCAGAGCGCTGATTTTTATGTAATTCACTAAACGTATTAATAGCTGCCTACGTAATTGGATTTTCTTGCTAGCGTATCGCTAAAAGAATACATCTAGTAATCAATTACTTATGTGTTTTTTTGACGCCAATTTTTAAATCGAACTCAAGTTTTATAAATTTTCTTTTAAACGAGTACGCGCAATGGAAAATGTTTTTCTTCGAGCTGTCAAACGCGGATTGAAATTTTTCCAAAGCAAGTGAATGGCATTATTCTCGACAAGTTCGGGCGTTCGAATACAACGTTTAACGCCTTTTTTAGAAACGGTTCGGTAGAAATCGGCCATAATCAAAGCAGTAACGCCTTTGTTTTGGTATTCGGGAGCTATTCCGATGAGGTAAAATACGGCTTCTTTGCTGTGCTTTCGCGCGTGTAAAAGGTTGAAAATTCCGAAGGGAAAGAGTTTTCCGTTAGCTTTTTGCAGCGCTTGAGCGTAGTTGGGCATTACGATTGCAAAGGCAATCATTTGGTTTTGGTTGTTGAAGACAAATTTGATGTACTCCGGGTTGATGAAGGATATGTATTTTTTCTTAAAGTAGTTTTTTTGGCGCTCTGAGACCGCAACAAACGACGCTAAACTTTTATATGTTTCGTTGAATAAGTCGAACATTTGATCAACATAAGGCATGATATCGGAAGTGCGATCAAAATTTTTCGAATACACTCCGAAGCGTTTTTTTACCAACTCTTCTCCGCGAAACAGCGGATCGGGATCGATATCCTTAACGAGAAAAGTACTTTCGATGTATTCTTTTTCGGTTTGGAAACCCAATTGCTCGAGATGCGTAATGTAATATGGTGCATTATACCAAGTAACTGCGGTTCCAATTTCATCGTATCCTTCGGTAAGCGCGCCAACTTTATCGAGATTTGAAAATCCGATTGGCCCTTCCACTTGTTCAAGCTGGTGTTTTTCGCCTAGCTCAAATACTTTCTGCAGCAGCGCTTTACTGACCAGAATATCGTCGATAACATCGAACCAACCGAAGCGAACTTTCGATTTGTGCTGATTTTTTACTTCTTCCCAATTAACGATTGCTGCAACGCGTCCTACGATTTCATTATTGCGATAAGCTAAGTAAAATTGGGCTTCGGCGTGTTCAAAAGCGGGATTGTTTTTCTTGTCGAATGCAGCTAATTCGTCGTTTATTAATGGCGGAACAAAACAGGGATTATTTCGGTATAATTTCATCGGAAACTTGATGAAATCGATCAGTTCCTTTTTTGTAATCGCTTCTTTTACAGTGATCATGGTGGTTTTTATTTTCTAAGGCGTTGGCGTAGATTCGGTTTTCTTACCTTTTTTCTTTTTCTTCTTTTTCCCTTTTTTGTCTTTGTCTTTATCCTTGTCTTTATCCTTTCCAGAACGAATCAAAACAGGTTTGTAATTGCTGTCGAAGCGCCATGAAATTCCGGTTCCGATGTAAAAAACCGATGGTGTGTCTTTCAGATTGGCAGTAATTGAGGCGTCTACTTGGAAGTTTTCTTTAACCAAATAAGCGGCGCCACTGCGGAAAAGTACGTCGGCGTAGAAATCGCTACTAAAAAACTGACTTTCAAGGAATCCGCTCCATTTTTCAGTAAATCCTTTGGTTAAGGTCACAACGCCACCAAACGAAGGGAAGTCGGTTGTAACACGATCAGCAATGATATTTGTGATGAGAACGAATCCGCCGTTAAATTGGTTTTGGGTTATGACCATTAATTTGGGCGAGATGATCGGATCGTTTTCAAAGCTGTATGGATTGTCGAAGTTGAGGTTAAATCCGCCGTAAACTGCTACAGCGGGAATCAACTGCCGCCATTTGAATTTGTATTTGGCTTTCCAACTCAAAAGATTCGGCTTTTCTTCGTAATTCTTGTAGGGATCGTAAATCAAATATTTAGCTCCGATTATTGTTGATTTCAACGAGCGTCGGTTTTCAGTTCCGAACGGCGTTACAAATTGGTCGCCTTGATATTGGGTTTCAAAAATACCTTCTAGTTCTTCTTTGTAAATTCCCCAACGCAGGACGGCTTCCAGCCCAAGACCTGTTGATGTCGTTTCAAGCAAATTGTGTTTTTCTCGGAAGAAGTACGTTCCGCCCTCAGCTTGAAAAACGGATTTTCCAACGGAGAATGCGGCCATGGATCTACCTGGGCGATTTGAGTTGATGACATCGGTAAATTGAGCATTTGTTTGAAAACACACCAGAAGAACAAATAATAGTAGACGATAATATCGCATAAAAGCAGCTTTAAGCATAAAATCAAATGTATCATTTTTATTATTTATTTAAGAAGTAAAAACCGATATAAATTTTAGGTTTGTTTAATTTTGCTCCGAATCATTATTAGTATGGAAACTGCTTCCTTCACGGGCTTTATCAAGACACTTTTTTGGATTATTGTGGTATATTATGCCTTTCGTTTGATTGTGCGCTTGTTATTGCCATACGCTATGAAGAAAGTGGTTGATAAGGCAACGACTCAATTTCAGAATCAACAACGTGCCTACCAAGAGCAACAATACCAAAGTACAGCTCAACAGAATCAAAAACCACGGGAAACCAAAAAAGTGGGTGAGTATGTAGACTTTGAGGAAATTGACTAAGTTTGCTCCACATTCTTTAAACCTTCGTAAGGTTTTGTAAACGCTGAAAAGCCACATGAAAATACTTCAGAAATTTTTGCCGCATATCGTTGCGCTGGTGCTGTTTATTGTCGCAGCATTAGTTTATTGTTATCCCGTTTTACAACGAAAAACAGTGTATCAATCGGATATTGTTCAATACACCGGAATGGCTAAAGAACAAAACGATTTTCGAGCTGAAAACGAACAAGAGCCCTACTGGACTAATGCGGCTTTCGGCGGAATGCCAACCTACCAACTTGGGGCCAATTATCCGCACAATTATGTAAAAAAGCTCGATGCTGTTATTCGTTTTCTGCCTCGTCCAGCCGATTATATTTTCCTTTACTTCTTAGGTTTTTACACCTTGATTGTGGCTCTTGGAATTGATTACCGCAAAGGAATAATCGGCGCACTTGCCTTTGGTTTTTCTACGTACTTGATTGTGATTCTGAACGTTGGTCACAATGCTAAAGCGCATGCTATTGCTTATATGCCTTTAGTTTTGGCAGGTTTGATTTGGATTTTTAGAGGAAAGCGAACGCTCGGTTTTGTGATTAGTACTTTAGCTATTGCGCTAGAAATAAACGCAAACCATTTTCAAATGACGTACTATCTGCTGTTTCTTTTACTTGCAGTAGGCGTTTATTATGTATATGAATACGCCAAAAAAAAGGAATACAAACCGTTGTTATTGAATTTTGGAATTTTCGTCGGCGCAGGTATTATTGCTTTAGGTGCCAATGCCGGCGGACTTTTAGCTACAGCTGAGTACACCGATTGGAGTATTCGCGGGAAAAGTGAATTGACTTTTAAAGCCGACGGTTCCAAGAAAACTTCTGAAGCGGCGATGGAATACGAATACATCACCGAATACAGTTATGGAATTACGGAAAGCTTAAACCTAATCGTTCCGCGTTTGTTCGGTGGAAGCAATAGCGAATCGTTGGACGAAAATTCAGCAGTTGTCGATCAGCTTCAAAAAACACAAATTGCCGAAAATCAGTACATTCCGAAAGAGCAAGCCATTGAGTACGCCAAAGAAGGTATGCCTACGTATTGGGGAGAGCAACCCATTGTGGCGGCTCCAGCCTATATCGGCGTTACGGTTTTCTTCTTAGCCTTACTCGCACTTTTTTACGATCAGCGCAAGATTAAATACGCATTTCTCGCAGCTTCATTGCTAACCTTATTTTTATCGTGGGGAAAAAACCTCGACTTTTTAACGCGTTTCTTTGTTGATTATGTTCCTTTGTACGATAAGTTTCGTGCTGTTTCTTCTATTCAAGTCGTACTCGAATTGTGTATGCCGTTATTGGCTGTAATGGGCCTACAAACGTTTTGGAAACTCGACGCAACGCAACAACAAAAAGCACTCATCAAAACAGGAAGTTCCGTTTTAGTTTTGTTACTTCTAATATTTACTGGAAAATATTTTGCCGAGTTTTCGACTGTCAAAGACGACGAACTCGTGAAACAACTCGGTGCTGAAATCGTTGCCGCTTTACGAAAAGATCGCGAGGCAATGTACACAACCGACACACTGAAAGCTATTGCCTTCACGATTGCCATTTCGAGTATTTTATGGTTGTTCTTGAAACAAAAGTTGAAATCGGCAACGGCATTGACTTTGATAGGAGTATTAATCTTAATCGACTTAATTTCAGTTGATAAACGTTACCTAAATGCAGATAATTTCGTTCCTGGAATTAAAATGCGTGAACCTTTTGATCGTACCGCAACCGATTCGGAAATTCTTGCCGATACAACTGTTTTTCGAGTCTATGATATTCAAGGACGCTTAAATGCTCGAGTTTCGTATTTTCACAAATCGGTTGGTGGCTATTCTGCTGTACGACCGCGACGTTACGACCAACTTTTCGAATTTGGTGTAGAACGCGACATACAGAAATGGGCATCGCAAATCAATCCTGAAACCGGTTTATTGGGTATCGATTATCCGGTGCTAAGTGCGTTAAATGTCAAGTACGTTTTAATCCCAACCGAACAAGGCGAAGTTGCCGTCGGAAATCCGTTTGCCTACGGAAATGCATGGTTTGTGAAGTCGGTAGTTCCGGCAAAATCGGCCGACGAAGAGTTTAAGGCTACGGTGAATTCCAACTTGCGAGAAACCGCTATTATCGCTTCCGCAGATGCCAAAGAAATCGCTGGTAAGTCGTTCGCTGCCGATAGTTTAGCACAAATTCGTTTAACTTCTGCGAAAGCGTACACACCAAACAAAATTTCATACCAATCGGAAAATACGTCCGACGGATTTGCAGTATTCTCTGAATCGTACTACAAAGACGGATGGATTGCAAAAATCGATGGAAAAGAAGCACCTATTTACCGCGTTAATTACGTGCTACGAGGTCTTTTTATTCCAAAAGGTTCGCATCAAATTACGTTCGAATTCAAACCTCAGGTAGTTCAAACAGGAGGAATGATTTCGCTGATAAGCACTATTGTACTGCTTCTTATCTTAGCTGTTGTTGGATTTAAATACGTGAAAGCGTCGAAAAAATAAAGCTATGAACGTGCAGCGAAAAGTACTAATCGTTGCTTATTACTGGCCTCCTGCGGGTGGTCCGGGCGTTCAACGTTGGTTGAAATTTGCAACGTATTTGCGGGAATTCGGTTACGAACCTATCGTGTACGTGCCAGACAATCCGACGTATCCAATCATCGATTCTGGTTTATTGCAAGAAGTTCCGCACGATATTCGCATCGTAAAGAAAGCGATTTCCGAACCGTATAAATTCGCAGCTTGGTTTTCGTTAAAGCGAACGCGAAAAATTAGCAGCGGACTTATTCCCAAGAAACAGTCGCTAAAAGATAAAATTTTACTGTGGATTCGAGGTAATATTTTTATTCCCGATGCACGCGTGATGTGGGTAAAGCCATCGGTTGAATTTCTTCAAAACTTTATCGAAGAAGAACAAATAAAGCTCATTATTACCACTGGACCACCGCATTCATTGCATCTAATAGGTGCGAAACTGAAAGAAGTCAAACCAAAAATTACTTGGCTGGCCGATTTTCGCGATCCGTGGACGAGCATCGGATATCACAAAGATTTACTACTCACTTCGTGGGCTGCGAAAAAACACAAGAGATTAGAAAAATACGTGCTTAACTCGGCAGATCACCTTTTAGTAACAAGTTCAGGAACCAAAACCGAATTTCAAGCACTTACAACCCCCCCCATTTCGGTAATTACAAACGGTTTCGATTCCTATGAATTAGAACCCATTTCAGTTGATAAAAAATTTAGCTTAGCACATATTGGCTCGTTTTTAGCCGATCGAAATCCAGAAATTTTATGGCAATCGCTCGCCGAACTTATTCGAGAAAACAGCGAGTTTGCCAAAGCATTTGAACTAAAAATAATCGGAGCGGTTTCTCCCATTGTTGTTGATAGTATCAAGAAAAGCGGGCTCACAGATTACGTTAATTTATTAGGTTATTTACCACACTTAGAAGCTGTTAAACAACAACGTGCGTCAAGTGTTTTACTTCTTATTGAAATAGATCGTCCCGAAAGTAAAGTCATCATTCCCGGAAAATTGTTCGAATATCTGGCAGCGCAACGTCCTGTTTTAGCTATAGGTCCGGAAGGTGCCGACTTTCAATCGATACTCGAAAAAGCCGGTGCTGGTCGGTTTTTCAATTACAGCGATAAGCAGGCACTTAAAGCGTATATTGAATTGTTGTTTTCTGATTTTCAATCTGGTAAGTTGTTTGTAGAAACAAAAGATATTGAGCAATTTAGCAGAAAATCGCTAACTAAAAATCTGGCAGAATTGCTCGATACGTTATGGGAATCGTAATCAAACAGTCGTCGGGAAACTTTTTCATAACCTACTTTGGATTTGCCATCGGAGCGCTCAATGCCTTGTTTTTATACACCAATTTCTTAGAACAAGAATACTACGGTTACACGCAATATCTGTTATCCGCTGCAAATATTCTCATGCCTTTCATGGCTTTTGGCGTACATTCAAGCCTGATTCGCTTTTTTAGTCGATGCACGTCTGAAAAGGAAAAAGACCAATTGTTGAGTTTTGTAGTTTTACTTCCATTGCTCATCAGTTCAGTCGTTGCCGTTTTATATGGTTTGTTTAGCGAGCAATTTGTAACCCATTTTCTGAGTCCGAATATGGATGTGTCCAAATACCTGTGGATGATTCCGGTTGTTGGACTTTCCATGGCGTATTTCGAGATTTTTTATGCCTACGCAAAAGTACACTTACGTTCTAATTTAGGTAATTTTTTGAGCGAAGTTCTTGTTCGTCTGCTAGTTATGTTCATGCTTTTTGCGGTGCATTACAATTGGCTAACCACCGAGCAATTTCTCTACGGATTAGTTATAGCGTACGTTCTTCAAACCTTGTGTATGTTTGCTTATGCCGTGTCGATGCGGCCATTGCGCTTCCGAATCGGATTTCCACACAACCGAAACGAGATTTTACAGTTTTCGGCATTTATTATCGTTTCGGGTAGCATTGCCACGCTGCTTATAGATCTCGATAAACTCATGATTCCGTGTTTTAGCTCGCCCGAAGCTGTTGCCATTTACGGCGTTGCGGGTTTTATTTCTACCGTTATTGCAGTTCCGGCACGCGCTATGAATCACATTACGTATCCGCTTACAGCTCAGTTAATTGGTGCTGAAAAATGGGAAGAGTTGCGCAGTTTATATCAGAAAAGTGCACTCACACTGCAAATTATCAGCGGGTTAGTTTTATTGGGAATCTTTCTCAATATTGAGCAATTGTATTTTTTACTTCCTAAAGGTTACGAAACCGGATATTGGTCGGTCATTTTAGTTGGTTTAGCAAAATTTTACGACGTTATTCTAGGAAACAACAACGCTATTTTGGTTAACACCAAACATTACAAATGGGCATTGACATTCGGAGTTGGAGTAGTGGTACTTATGGTAGCTTTTAATTTGTGGCTTATTCCAATTTACGGCATTACTGGTGCGGCTTTAGCAACATTGTTAAGTGTGGCAATTTACAATACAGTAAAGCTTTTATTCGTGGTAAATAAGCTCAAAATGGCTCCGTTCTCAAAAGCAACAGCAACTAGTTTTTTGGTTATCGCTGGCACTTATTCCTTGTTTTTCTGGTGGGAGTTTTCGTTTCATCCTGCCATCAATATTCTTTGTAAATCGGCACTAATTACTTGCATCTACGTTTTCGCAGTACTAAAACTGCAATTATCACCAGAAATTAACGGTGCTTTCCACAGTTTTTTAAAGAAGTTTAGAAGATAGTTTTTTTGGGCAATACGCGGCAAAAATGCAACGTCAAAAAAGAGCAAATCGCCGCGCCTGGGCTGTCCGCTATATCTTTTAGTTCCGCTTCGCTCCACTAAAAGGATGTCGCTTCCATCCCTATTGCGAAGTAACGTTTAAAAACATTAATAGATTTTAATTTTATTTTAATATTTTTTTTAATTTTAGCCTCATTTTTCTAAAATTTTCTAAATAATGAGGTTGCATTTTCGAATTTTTCTGCTTTGTTTTCAACTACTAATTTTCACAACACCATTTAGCTCATTTTCTCAATACGGAACTTGGCAAAATGTAAACGATGGCTTAAATCATGTTAATCGTGCTGTTACATTCGGAAACGGAACTTTTGTTGCCGTTTCTAATGGAAATAAGATAATGACAAGTACCAATGGTGTTAATTGGACACTGCGAACTGCTCCTCTTTCAAACGATTGGGTAGCAATAACATTTGGAAATAACACTTTTGTTGCAGTTTCTTCCGACGGTAACGTAATGACCAGTACCGACGCGGTAACTTGGACGCTGAGAACCGCATCTATAAATAGAATTTGGACTGGAGTTGCATTTGGAAATAATCTTTTTGTCGCTGTTGGTCTTAGCGGGGTTACAGGTACTAGCGTCAATACTATGATAAGTTCTGATGGCATCAATTGGACTAATTCTACAGGAACTAGTGCGAATTTGTTGTACCGCGGCATTACTTTTGGTAATGGTCGATTTGTAGCTGTTACATCCAGTGTTACATCTGCTCCTCCGCAAAGCATAACGAGCACTAATGGTAATACTTGGACACAATCTGCCATGCCTGCAAACAGTAATTGGAATTCAGTAGCTTTTGGTAACAACACTTTTGTCGCAGTCTCTCTTAACGGCACTGTAGCAACTTCTAGTGACGGTCAAAACTGGACTTTGAGAACAGCTGCTTCAAGTAATCAGTGGCAATCAGTAACTTTTGAATACGGTTTATTTGTTGCTGTTGGTTCGCCATCAAATTTTAATTCGGTTATGGTTAGTAACAACAACGGAGTTAATTGGACCTCTTCCAGTACAAACAATAATACATGGAGATCGGTTGTTGGTGGCAATAACATCTTTGTGGCAGTTGCTGATGCTTCCCTTGGAGGCTCCGTTATGATTTCTAGTTGTGCACCTTCAGCACCATCGGCAAGTGCTCAGTCATTTTCTAATCCTGCTACAGTGGCAAATTTAACAGCTACTGGTTCAAACCTACGCTGGTATAATGATGCTACAGGAGGCTCTATCCTGCCTTCTACTACATCTTTATTTTCGAAAACGTATCACGTCTCTCAACAAATCATTACTGGCGGTTGCGAAAGCGCTCGAACAGCGGTAAATGTTACGAATACCTCGAATTTTGTCGTGCAGTATACCGTGCCCGCAAACACAACCAGTCTCAGATTTAGTGCACAAACACAGGGAATTGTAGAGTATTATTTTACCTCAAATTTAGGCAAGTCGGGTTTTGGTAGCTTTAATGTAAATAACCAGCTAGTTACCATACCTGTACCCGCAGCTAGTGCTAATGAGATTTTTACAGTGCAAATGCGTCCTACGAATTTAAGACGGTTTTATCAATCGGTTGATACCAGTCTGTTAACCAATGTGCAACGATGGGGAGCTGTAGAGTGGACAACTTTCGACAGCGCCTTTAAAAATTGCAACAATCTACAGATAACAGCAACAGACACTCCTAATCTACTCTTTGTATCGAGCACTGCATTTATGTTTCAAGGGTGTACTGCTTTGAACGGACCTGCAAATATTAGTTCGTGGGGGATAGGAGGCATAGAAAACATGAGTTATATGTTTGATGGCGCTACATCATTTAATCAGCCAATAGGGAATTGGCCCACTTCGGTTGCAAGCAATCTAAGTTTTATCTTTAATAACGCTACATCATTCAACCAAAGTTTAGAAAATTGGCTTTTATGGTCTGTGACAAATATCACGGGAATGCTTAATAACTCAGGAATGAGTTGTGCAAATTACAACGCAACTTTGGCGGGATGGGCAAATGAACCTTTTACTCCAGATAATTTAACGCTGGGAGCAGTTGGCCGCAGATACAGCCCAGATTTTATTCCTTTGAGAAATGTGCTACTTTCTAAAGGTTGGACGATAGTAGGAGACATTGCCCCACCTACAATTACAAGCAGTTCATCAGCATTAAGATGTGGCTCAGGACCTATCACAATAAGTGCTACACCGAGTTCTGGTACCATTAACTGGTATTTAGGACCTGCCGATGCTACACCAATTACGACGAATGCAAATTATACGGTAAGTGGCAATACTTTAACAATTAATAATTTAGTTAATTCATTTACCTTTTTTGCAGAACCAATTATTGGAGGTGGTTGTTCGAACAATAGAACTCCAGTAGATGCAATAGTGGTTAATCCCGAAGCTCCGCTATCCTTTTCTCAATCGGATGATATTCCAATTACAATTGGAAATTTATCAGGAAATGGAACAAATAATAAATGGTATGACACTCCAACGGGTGGTGTACCGCTTGCTACAAATGTTCCAGTTGTCACTAGAACATATTACTATACGCAAACGGTAAGCGGCTGCGAAAGTGCGAGAACCCCCGTTAATATTACAAATACCGCTAACTTTGTTCTGCAATATACATTACCTGCTGGTAAAACAAGTATTGTCTTTGGAGCCAACACACAAACTAGTTCGGTAGCTTATTATTATTCTTCAAGTCTCGGGAAAACCGGATCAGGTTCTTTTACTGCTTCAGGAGCAAACGGAAATACGGTTGCGATACCGATTCAAACCTCTGCTGCAAACGAAGTCTTTACCCTGTACATGCACCCACAAAATTTAAGAAGTGTATTTCAATCATTTGATAGTAATTTTCTAACTAATGTTCTACAATGGGGTAAAGTGCCATGGAATACGATGATTAATGCCTTTAGGGATTGCAACAATTTACAAATTACAGCTACAGATGTACCCAATTTGTCTCAAGTTACCACATTGAGCGGAATGTTTGCTGGTTGTACTGTTCTTAACGGTCCAGCTAATATCGGTACTTGGAATACTAGTACCATCACCAACATGAGCTTGATGTTTCGTCAAGCCACAGCTTTTAATAGAGCAATAGGAAACTGGAATACAGCTGCCGTTACAACTATGGAAAGTATGTTCTTTGATGCAACTGTTTTCAATCAACAACTCAATAATTGGAATATAGGTGCAGTTTCCAATATGAGTAGTATGTTTTATTTGGCAAGTGCTTTTAATCAACCTTTAAATAACTGGAATGTATCCTCTGTGACTAACATGCAAGGTATGTTCCTCGGAGCTACTTCATTTAATCAAAACCTTGGTGGTTGGAACTTAAACAGTAATGTAAACCTAGCCGATATGCTTACTAGTGCTGGCTTAGATTGTACCAATTATAGCAATACTTTGGTTGGTTGGGCTTCAAATCCTGGAATTCCTTCTAATAGAAATCTAGGAGCAGCCAATCTTCTATACAACAGTAACGCATTCTCTGCTCGAACGCTACTAACTAATCCCACCTCTTCCGGAGGCAAAGGATGGACTATTTCCGGCGATATAGCACCAAACTCAATCATCGCTACTAGTCCAGCTGCAAGATGCGGCAGTGGGCCTATAACAATAAGCGCTACGCCGAGTGGAGGCAACGTAACATGGTTCACAACCCCTACAGGAGGAACAGCAATTTTAAATGGTGCTGATTATCAGGTTTTTAGCAATAATCTAGCCATTAATAATTTAACTACAACAACCACATTTTATGTTCAGCCAACTAACAATGCCAGTTGCGGAGCTAATCCGAGAACTCCTGTCGTAGCTACAATAACTCCGATACCTACCGTTACAGCTACTACGGCTGCTAGCAGATGTGGGATGGG
>CALRVY020000082.1:0-12418 GCA_943371725.1 Pseudanabaena sp. UWO311
ATTCATTATTGGGATTTCTTTTTAGACAGGATTCAAACCTTAGCAATAATGTGTCTGTAGTAGCTAGTTTATGTTTGTACTTATCGAGTAAGTCGGCAACCTCTTTTATTTCGTCCGCTTTTGTTGATCCTTTAATTTCTAAAATTTGGAAATCAATAATTTGGCTTTTTTTATGTTCCTTTAATACGGCTGCTATTCTTAATTCCATAGTTTTGGGTTCAAGAAAAAACTCGTTACTCATCATAGAAGGGATCGTTCTCGCGGCGAAATCTGCTTGTAAACTTATAGAACTTATTTTTCCTTCAAATTGAAATCGGTTATCTCTTACAAAAACGCTGTCTGCTTGGTTTCCATAGTATAAATACAACCATCGATTGTTGTAATTTTCGATAGTTCCGGATATTTTAAACTGATTTAAATTACTCGTTTGCTGTGAAAAGCATAAGAAATGCAAGAACAAGAAAATGATATTTTTCATGAGATGAAGAATAAAGAGTTAGAAGATATGCTATAGCGCTCCGGAAATTTACGGTTTACATTAAGAAGGCTTTCTAAAGAATGCCACGAATTTAAACCTTCATGTTGGCCTTGCCTGTGCTGCTGCCACGTTTTTTCGGTTTTTAAATTAATTAGTATTTTCATCTCACAGACCTCTCCAAAAACTCAACCAACTCTTTTGGCGATAAATCTTTTGCAATGAGTTTTCCGTTGGCATCGTAAAGTACATTATGTGGTATAAATCGCACGCTGTAGTTTATTGCTACTTTCGATTGAAAACCCTCGGCTGCTAACACGTTTTTCCATCGAACTTTTTCTTTTGCAAGGGTCTTTTTCCAAATGGCCTCAGTTTTGTCAAACGAAACGGCAAGAATTTCAAATCCGCTAGCTTCCTTAAACGAAGCCGTTTCGTAGGTCTCGTAAATCTGTTTCAATGCTGGAAATTGGGCTCTGCATGGAGCACAAGCCGTGTCCCAAAAATCTATTAGCAAGTATTTGCCTTTAAATTGTGTTGGCGAAATCAGCTCATTGTTTGGGTTTGGTAAGGAAAAGTCAATGATGTTTTGTTGGATATCCGGATTCTTTAGTTTTTGCATTTCTTGCAACAACAACGGAACCACATTCGAATTCTGAAATTCTAAATCTAAGGAGTCTAACAGCAATTGAACTTGAGCTCCTGTGAATGGAACACCTTCGTCAATTAGTTCTAAAAGCGTATTGCCAACAAAGCTATTGTGCGGCTGTTTTTTCGCTAGAGTAAGGAGCTTATCGTAGATTTTTATCGGGTAGTTTTCGTCAGTGGCAGCATTCAATTTGAACAAACTAAAATCCGACTGTATCTTTTCGGTTTCGGTTCCTTCTAACGATAAAATAACCGGATAAATTTTGGGAATAGCGCCAGAAGTACTTTCGTTTTTGAGCAAAATGTTCAAAGAAATAGCCGTGTTTTCAAGATAAATATCGCGATCTGCCGGCGAATAATCGGTGCCAATTAGTGCACCACTTGTGTATTTTACGCTGCCTTTGAATTCAAATTTATTGTTCACAACCAAGCAACTGTCTTT
The DNA here is from genome assembly GCA_943371725.1 of Pseudanabaena sp. UWO311. Taxonomy (GTDB): domain Bacteria; phylum Bacteroidota; class Bacteroidia; order Flavobacteriales; family Flavobacteriaceae; genus Flavobacterium. Next base: position 1,563 of record CALRVY020000082.1, read on the forward strand.
TTTTCCATCATACATCAAATACATATATCCTTGGTATTTTTCTCCCCGTGCGTTTCCTTTGAGTGTAAATCCTTTCTGTTGATTTTGAGCAAAGTACGTTTGATAAAATCCTAATAACAAAATAACTAATAGATGGTTTTTCATAATTGATATGCTTGGTCATGTATGTAATCTTAGTTTCATCTCAACTGCTTCAAAGCTGCTTCAATTTTCCTGTCGTCGGGATGCGGCGCGTTTGCATCAACCAACACACCCTTCTTGTCGAAAAGCATGTATCGGGGAATACTGCTGATATTGTGGCTCTTAAAAAATAATCCGTACGGAAATTCGGTTGCCAAAAATGAATACTGCGGATTTATCTTTTCGCGCTTCGAGGCTTCAAGCCATTTTCCAGAAAACTCATCGATTGAAATGTAAATGAAAATTACATCCGGGAATTTTCTTTGCAGTTCTCTTGACGCTGGCATAGCCGCCCGACACGGTGCGCACCAACTCGCCCAAAAATCAACATAAACCAACTTTCCGCGATGCTCAGCTACAATTTTTTTCAAAGTAGTTTTCTCATTGCGGGCACTGACTAAAGCCAAATTTGAAGCCGTGTAGTTCGACTTGGCAAAGAGTTTCGGATAACAACGCTTAAAATACGCTTCTGCTTCTTTGCTTTTCGAATAGCTTATAAACATTTGAAAGTACTTCGCGAACGTTTCCTTTGAACTAAAAACGGCTAGTTGCTTTAAATAGTAAAAAAGCAAGTATTTTTTTGTGTCTGTATGTATGGCAGTATCAGCCCAAACAGAATTGTATAAGCCTTCATAATCAATCATACTTTGATTAGCCAAGCGAATTAGCGCCGGTTTATGAAGCTTTTCAAATGCCGCAATAACTAAACCACAGTTGGCACCGATCGCAAAATTATAAGACTTACGCAGTATTACACTCGCTTTTTCAGTTTCAAGCGTTCGAATATTCAACAACGGAATAATACCAAGTTGATACTCCAGCGAATCGATTTCTTTTTTTGCATATAGCGCTTTTAAATAGCTTTCTAGTTTGTTTTTGCGCTTTTTCAACAACAGCGAATCGCTCGCTTTTTCAGCATCATTTTTAAACCGACCGTTTCTACTAAAAAAGCTAAGTTCGTCCTCAGCTGGCTTTTCTGTCTCATTAAAATAACTTAACGCTTTCTGTATTCTTCCTGTTTGTTTATCAGTTAAATACGGAAAATGATTTTTGAACGTGATAAAAACAGTATCTCCAACAGCAATTTTATAGGTATTTACAAATTGTAATCCATATTGTAACGATAAGTAAATAGGTTGGGTGGTTTTTATGGAAATCGTGTCTGTTTTTCCTTGTGTGTACTTTAATTCTTCTTCAATGAAACTACCTTCTTTGCAGTAGGTTATCGGTTTGGGAAGAATCGTAAAACTCGATTTCGAATGTTTAATTGTATCTAAAATCTGAGGTTTAACAAGTATTATCGTACACGTGTTTTCGCTAGTAGAAGCGTAAGGTTGCTTTTCGTTTTTAGCATCGGAGCAACTCATCAAAGCTGTAAAGAGCAGGAAAATAATTAGGTAATTCGTTCGGTTATAATTGTCCAAGTTTTTTTTGCTTGTTTAAAATGCCCATAAAGTTAACGAAGCACATACTTTTTTAGTATACCAAAAAGTTAGTTTTTTTAGCGCTTTCGCGGAAAAAAATCGTGCTGTAAAAGTCCGTTTTTCATGCAGCAGTAAAATCAATCATTAATCTGAAGGAATCTATGGGTGGAATAACGCTTATGTAATTTACAGAAATGAATGTCATTTCTTTTTTACGTGAGTTCGATTTAAAAATCCGAACAGAAAACAGCTAAGTGCTTGATTATGAAGTGTATTTGTTTCGGAAAACTGTAGTGTCGCATAAAAAATCTAAAGAAGTAAGCTTTAACGCGACAGTTGTTCATTTCGATTGCTATTTCCTTTCACAATTTGCGCCTATTAAGCGTTCCGATATTGATTTTTAGTCGAATTCAGGTTTTTACTAAAACCACCGCGTAATTCAACCTTTTCAAGCCCTTGTTAACGAGTTGTTAAGCGCTCAAAATCCGAAGCAAAAGCAGTATAATTGCGCTATGAAATTTAAGTTCTCTAAACTCAATATCATCATTGTTGCCGGCTTTTGTGCCATCATAGGTATTTTGATTGCCCAAATTTTATGGACGCGTGAAGCCTTCGATCTCGAAGAAAAAAAGTTCAGCGGAAACGTGCGTCTGGCATTACTCGAAGTGGTTAAGAGTTTGTACGAAGGCACTAACCACGAGCTTCCGCCGGTAAATCCGGTGCGTAAAATGGCAAACGATTATTTCGTGGTTAATGTTGAAAACGACTTTGAACCACAAGTTCTGGAGTTTTATCTCAAAAAAGAACTTCAGAAATTTGGCATTCAAACGAATTTCGAATACGCCTTATACAACTGTGAAAGCGATAAAATGGTGTACGGCGATTTCGTTCAATTGAGCGATCATGCGCCCGAAACGACTCACCAAATCGAATTTCCAAAACACAAATCGCTGGTTTATTACTTTGCCATTCGGTTCCCAGAACAAACCAGCTACTTACTCGGAAACTTTAAAGTTTGGATTTTCGCAACTGCCGCTTTAGTGCTCATACTGCTCATTTATTTATATTCGGTAATTATGTTGCTGCAGCAGAAACGGTACGGCGAATTACAGCGCGATTTCATAAACAACATGACACACGAGTTTAAAACACCTTTATCTTCTATTTTGTTAGCTGCCAATTACTTGGAGAAGAAAACCCAAAATCAGGAGCATCAAAAGTTAAATGCATACAGTAAGATTATTGTCGACCAAAGTTTACAACTCAACAAACACATCGAGAATTTGCTTACCATGGCCAAATCGGAGCACGGCGGCATGCAAATTTGTGTAGAGCGAATTCGATTTACCGATTTACTTAATGAAGTTGAGGGCAATTTGCGCTTGAAAGTTCCCAATTTGATAATAAATCGTTCTTTTAACTCAGATTTCGAAATCGTAGCCGATCCGTTTCACTTTAAGAATGTTGTTTTCAATATCATCGATAATTCGATTAAATATTGTAATCAGAATCCGGAGATTTTGATTTCGGTAGAAGAAACAACAGCCGCAATTTTCTTGCGATTTGCAGACAACGGGATCGGTGTACATGCGAAAGCTTTGCCACATGTTTTCGATAAATTTTTTAGGGAAAATACAGGCAAACGCAACGAAGTTCGCGGTTTTGGCTTAGGTTTGCATTATGTGAAGCGCGTGGCAAATTTGCATAAATGGAAAATAAGCGCTTTAAATAATAATCCGAAGGGACTAATTATTCAGTTTGAAATGAAGAAACATGAAAGCTAGAATTTTATACGCAGAAGACGATGCTACTTTGGCATTTCTAACGCAGGAAAATCTCGAGGAGAACGGGTTTGAAGTGCACCACTGTACCGATGGCGAACAAGCGATTACCGCTTTCAAAAAAGAAAAATTTGATTTGTGTGTACTTGATATTATGATGCCAAAGTTCGATGGTTTCGAAGTAGCAACTGAAATTCGTAAACAAAATACCGAAGTTCCAATCATTTTTCTTTCGGCGAAGACTTTGAAAGAAGATCGTATTCGAGGTTTGAAACTCGGTGCCGACGATTATTTAGTAAAGCCGTTTTCAATCGAAGAACTGTTACTCAAATTAGAAGTGTTTTTAAAACGATCTGGCAAAGCGCAAGTGCAAGAAAGCATTGAGTCGTTTGCGAGTTTTACATTCAACAAAGAAAATTACGAAGTAAATGGGCCGCAGGGCACCACGCTGCTTACCGAACGCGAAGCGGCACTGCTTACCTTGTTCTTGAAGAATAAAAATCACGTGCTTAAAAGGGAAACTATTTTGATAGACATTTGGGGCACAAACGATTACTTCCTGGGAAGAAGTTTGGATGTTTTCGTATCGCGATTGCGAAAAATTTTTCAACTCGATGAAAATGTTAAAATAGAAAATTTACACGGTATTGGTTTTAAATTTGTAGTCAAATAACAGAAAATGAAACATTTATTTATTCTCGTGTTTTTGTTTTTTAGTGTAGCGATGATGGGACAAATGCGTCCAGGAATGGCAAGAAATGGTATGGGACGAAATACGCCAGCGCTTCCTCCACCACAACCCAAAAAAGCAAAGAAAGTTGACGTTATTGAAGAAACCATGAATGAAATGACCAAAGACGTCAAATTGGATAATTTACAAGAGGCAATTATTAGAGGTCATTTAATTGAACTGAAAGAGCAAGTCGATGCCATCGTTGCAACTGATTCTCCGGATGAAGGAAAAAAGGAAGGTATCGAAATTATCAGACGGAAATTTGAAGATAAGGTAAAAGCAGTACTAAATCCCGAACAACTAGAGCCGTTCTCAAAATTCATGAAGAAGTACGCTAGATAAAACGTACTTCGTATTTATTACGGTTAATTACAATATAAGTAAACCCGCCTTTCGCAGTTGATCAAACGCCTTTGTTTGAGTAAAAAGCTCGAAACTCAAATCATTTTCTTTTGCAAGTATTTCAGCATCAGAAACCTTGATAGTTTTGAACTTTTCATTTGGAAATAAACCATTTTCGCAAAGTGTAGCCATAAATTGCAAGATATCCAATTCGCCTTTGATTTTTATATCGCCTGTAGCAGTTGTAAATTGAAGTGCGGTTTGTGTGTATGTAATCCCTTTTTTCTGAATGTGTTGTGTCTCGAAACGAGGTAATGTTCCAAGAAAAATCAATTGCTTTTGAGGCGTTAATTTTAATTCAGTGGTGTTTTTAAGAATATCGCTGATGTAATTTTTACCAATCGTAGTTTTTGGAATCCTGAAGTCAAACCAATTTTGAAGTGGAATTTCGAAACCAGTGCCATGCATGAAATTGTAAAGAGCGTGTTTTAATCCAGCTGAAAATTGATTGTGATCAATTCCGGTTACATCAGTAAACTCGATATCGTTTAATGCAAATTGATGTGCAACGGATTTAATTTTAACACCGTAACGTTCGGGTTCTTTCGCAATAGGAGCATGAGCGGTTAACGCAAATTGATGCCAAAACCCGGATTGTATCACGCCAGCTTCAAACAATTGGCGAGTCATTTCTAAGCTGTCGATCGTTTCTTGCACCGTTTGCGTTGGGTAGCCGTACATCAAATAGGCATGCACTAAAATTCCTGCTTCGGTAAACGATCGTGTAACTTCGGCTACTTGCGCAACAGTTACGCCTTTATCGATCAGCTTTAAAAGTCGGTCGGAAGCAACTTCCAAACCTCCAGATACTGCAATGCAACCCGATTTAGCAAGAAGCTGACACAAATCAGTCGTGAAATTCTTCTCAAACCGAATGTTTGCCCACCAAGTAATTACCAACTTTCTGCGAAGAACCTCTAAGGCAAAAGCTTTCATTAGCGCAGGTGGTGCCGCTTCGTCGACAAAATGAAAACCTGTTTCGCCAGTGGCAGCAATCAATTCTTCTACACGATCGCAAAGTAATTTTGCAGTTGCAGGTTCGTAAATGCTGATGTAATCTAAGGAAATATCGCAAAACGTGCATTTCCCCCAATAACAGCCGTGTGCCATAGTAAGTTTATTCCACCGGCCATCACTCCATAATTTGTGCATCGGATTGGCTAAGGTAATAAGCGACATGTAATCGTTCAGTGGCAAATCACTGTAATCGGGCGTTCCGAGCTGATTTTGTTTGAAATCGGGAATTGTGCTGTTGTTCAAGTAGTAAACGATACCATCTTTTCTAAAAAAAGTACGTTTAAATACCGTGAAATCGTTTGCTTCAATATTTTTAATGAGTTGCAAAACAGGCGCTTCTCCGTCGTCTAGGGTAATAAAATCAATGAATTCAAACACCCGTGGGTCGGAAACAGATCGCAATTCTGTGTTGGCAAAACCACCTCCTAACGCGATTTTTACCTCTGGAAAATTTTCTTTGAAATACTGCGCAATTCGAAAAGCGCTGTATAAATTTCCGGGAAAAGGAACCGTAAGTAACAGAAATTTAATTTCTTCCGAAAGGGGTTGCTTTTCAATTTCTTGGAATAGAATTCGGTCGGTAAACGTTGGTGGTGCAAGTAGTGCGTTGTATAATTCGTCGAATGTATTAGCGCTGCGACCCAATTTTTCTGCATAACGAGTAAATCCGAAATTGGAGTCTACATTTTTATGAATGAAGTATTCTAAATCTTCGAGAAATCGCGTCGCTAAATATTTTGCCTTGTCGGTAATTCCGAGCGTTCCAAATGAAAACTCCAAATCGGTATCGTCTTGATTTCGCTTGGCGTCGGGCAAAATACCGGTTGCAATCAGGTTTGCAAAGGTCTGGTTTTTCCCTTGCAGAAAGCGAACAACTGGATTTACGTACGTAATGTATTGTTCTTTTAAACGCAGCATTCGGGCACTCACCGGATCGTCTTGCACTGTTTTCTCATTCACGTAAGTGCCCGAAAAAAAAGAACTTACAATGTCGGCACTCAACATTTTCTTAGCGACTTCAAGACCTAAATCAGCTTGAAAAGCGTCTATTTTTTGCGTGTTTAAAAAACCTTTGATGTAGGCTGTCGAAGGGTAAGGCGTATTAAGTTGTGTAAACGGCGGTATGAAAAGTGCAACAGACAAAAGTCGATATTTTTTACAAAGTTATGTAAATACAAAGGTACTTCAAGCGGCATTTTCTTAAGTTTGTACGCCTATGGGAACATTTCAAAAGCATACAATTCCGTATTCGGAAACAGGGTTGCTAAATAAGCTCATTACCGATTATATCAATCAAGCACCTCAGTTGGCTCATTTTTATAATCGACCCGATAGAATTGAAGCGTATTTTCAGCAAATTGAAGAAAAAGCGGCAAATTATCCGAAGGCGCACCGAGCTGTTTTAAGCGAATCTCTGCAAAGACAGTACGGCGATTTAGCAATAACTACCGCAGTTCACGACAATATTCTAGCCTTAAAAGACGATAAAACGTTTACAATAACTACGGGTCATCAATTGAGCTTATTCACCGGGCCATTGTATTTTATTTACAAAATTGTAAGCGCTATTAATACGGCAAAAGCGCTGAAAAGTAAATATCCTGATTATCAGTTTGTCCCCGTTTATTGGATGGCAACAGAAGATCATGATTTTGAAGAGATTGCTAGTTTTGTTACCCTTACGGGGAAATTAAAATGGGAACGAAACGTTTCGGGTGCTGTTGGAAGGTTAGACACCAGCGGTTTAGATCAATTATTTAGCGTTTTGAAGCGGGAATTTAATTCAGGTAAAAATGCTGCGGAAATCGCAGCTTTATTCGAAAAAGCATATCTAAATAACAATTCGCTAACCAGTGCTACTCGCTTTTTGGTGAACGAACTTTTTGGCGAAACAGGTTTGGTAATTGTAGATGGCGACGATAGGGAATTAAAGCAACTTTTTACGCCGTATTTACGAATGGAATTTCAGAATTCCTTTTCTTTTGAAGCGGTGCGTCATACCAATAAACAATTGTCGGGTTATAGTATACAAGTAAATCCGCGCGAGGTAAATCTTTTTTACATGAACGATTCGATTCGCAGTCGGATAGTTCGCGAAGAGCGTACCTACACTGTTTTAGACACCCAAATTTCTTTTACAGAAGAGCAGCTGGAAGCGGAGCTAAATAACTACCCAGAACGTTTTAGTCCGAACGTTATTTTACGTCCGCTTTATCAAGAAGTAATCCTTCCAAATCTCAGCTATATCGGTGGAGCAGGAGAGTTGGCTTACTGGCTGCAATTGAAAGCTATGTTTGCTAAAGCAGAGGTTGTTTTTCCCATTTTAAAGTTACGAAACTCTGTTCTTCTTCTTTCAGAAAAGGAGTTTCGAAAGGTTGAAAAATTAAAACTTAACGTTAGTGATTTATTTCAAAACGTCAACGATTTAAGTGCTTTTATAGCAATTCGTTCTGCCGATTTCCCTGTGAATTTAACGCGCGAAAAAGCAGTTGTTCAAGAATTATTCTCCAGTTTAGAAAAACTAGTTCAAAAAACAGATGCTTCGTTCCAAGGAGCAGTATCGGCGCAGAAGCAAAAGCAGTTAAACGGTTTGCTTAAACTCGAAAAACGATTGTTGAACGCGCAAAAACGAAAATGTGCCGACGAAATTACGCGCGCACTTGAGTTGCGAAAGCTTATTTTCCCGTTTCAAACTTTTCAAGAACGTGTCTTGAACTTTTCGGTTTTTTACAATGATTTTGGAAACACTTTCGTGGAATCACTACTTCAAGAATTAGAGCCGTTTGATACGAAGCTTACGCTCTTGATTTCAGAAAATTAGCGAATCCAAAAAAGTTATCAGCACGAAAACGTTTTCGGTAGCTAAAAAATAAATTCAACCAAAAATCTCACTGTTAAATATTTGTACTTTTAACCTCAAAATCACCTAAAAAGTACAGATATGAAAAAAATCTACGTTTTTATTGCGATGTTGTTTACCGTACTCACCTTTGGGCAGGTAACTTCAGTTGCAATTGTTGGAGAGGCTGCTGGCGGATGGCCAGGAGAACCAGGTAATCCAGGACCAACAGATGTGCATCAAATGGTTTCAACTGATGGCGAAAATTGGACCTACGAAAACTTGGTCGTAACTACCGCAAATTCGCCAACTGGCGTTGAAGGTGGTGTGAAATTTAGAGCAAATAACGCTTGGACAATCAACTGGGGAGCTTTGGCGTTTCCAACCGGTACAGCCGTTTCTAACGGGCAAAACATGCAAACTGTCGGAGGCGTTTACAACGTTACTTTTAACTCAACCACGGGTGCATACGCTTTTATACCTACAGTCGATTTTCCCTCAGTAGGTATTTTAGGAACAGCGCTAAACGGCTTTGATGTTGCCGATACCGATTTAAGCACGGTAGATGGTATCAACTACTTCCTAACTTATACACAGTTTACAGCAGGACAAGTAAAGTTCAGACTAGAAGATTCTTGGGAAAACAATTACGGTGGCGATACTTTTCCAACCGGAACGGGAACACTTAACGGAAACAATATTAACGTACCGGCGGGAACATACCGTGTTTATTTCAATTTACAAACAGGCGAATATTCATTTTCTTTCCCAAGTATTGGAATGATTGGTACTGCTACAGGCGCTACAAACGGATTTGATGGACCAGACATTAACTTAAATACCACTGACGGTATTAATTATACGCTTTACAATTATCCATTTGTTGACGGTCTATTGAAATTCCGTCAAGACGATGCCTGGGCTTTGAATTGGGGAGCAGATTCATTTCCTACCGGAGTTGGAACACAAAATGGTCCAAATATTCCAGTTTCAGAAAGCAACTACACCGTTAACTTCAATAGAATTACCGGAGCATACAGTTTCGAAGCACCAATTCCTGCGCTAGTCATAGGGATAATCGGAACCGCCGTTTCTGAATCTGGTTTCGATGGAGAAGATGTAAACCTGACAACTACAGACGGAATTACCTACATTCTCGAAAACTATACATTTACAAACGGCGAAGCTAAGTTTCGTTTAGACGATGCTTGGGTAACTTCATACGGAGGACCAAACTTTCCTGCCGGTTTTGCACAAAATCCAGGAGTAAATATTCCAGTAACAGCAGGTGTCTATACTGTTAAATTCTATTCAACGAATTTACAATACGAGTTCATCGGAACACCAACTCACCCAACTGTAGGTATTCTTGGAACAGCTGTAAACGCAAACGAATTTGCGGGTCCAGACGTTAATTTAGTAACTACTGATGGTGAAACATATACGTTATCAAACTATACTTTCACTAACGGATTAGCAAAATTCAGACTAAACGATTCTTGGGCAACCAATTGGGGCAGCACGCTGTTCCCAGAAGGTATTGGTAACCTAGGCGGAGACAATATTCCAGTGATTGCGGGTACGTATAATGTAACGTTCACGCGTTCGACAGGTGCATATCAATTCGCAACTGTCGGCGATTTTCCATCGATCGGAATCATCGGTTCTGCTCTTGACGGAACTTCAACAACAGATACCGATTTAGATTTAACAACTACAAACGGAATCATCTATACTTTACCCGAAACGACCTTCTTACAAGGAACTGTGAAGTTCAGACAAGATAATTCTTGGACTGTAAACTGGGGTGCTGCAGGTTTTCCAAACGGAGTTGGTGTTCAAGACGGTGCCGATATTCCAGTACCAGCAGGAACATACTCAGTAACATTTAATCGCCTTACAGGTGCTTACGACTTTGCCGGCGCCGGTTTCCCACTAATCGAATTATTGGGCGATGGTTTCATCAACTGGACTACACCAGTAGCTATGACTACTTCAAACGGTGTTGATTATTCATTGAAAGCACGTAACTTCGTTGGTGGTCCAGTGAAATTCCGCGAAGGTGGAAACTGGAATGGCAACAACTGGGGAAGCGCTGATTTCCCAACAGGAACCGGCGTACAAGGTGGACCAGATATTCCTGTTGTAGCGAATCGTTATAACGTAGATTTCAACAGATCAACCGGCGCGTACGATTTCAAATTTGTGGAAATCGGTATCATCGGACCAGCAGTTGCTGGTTGGGACGGACCTGATGGATTTTTAGCAACAACCGACGGTATCAATTACCAGGCTTCTGGTGCAGACCTTACCGCAGGTCAGCTTAAATTCAGAGAAAATGCTAACTGGGCTGTAAACTGGGGAAGTGCCGATTTCCCAAGTGGCATCGGAACACAAGATGGTCCTGAAATCAATATTCCTGAAACGGGTTCTTATACCATTACGTTTAACCGAATTACAGGCGCATACACTTTCGAACT
>CALRVY020000083.1:0-12390 GCA_943371725.1 Pseudanabaena sp. UWO311
GTGGTAATATTGCAATATTACGTTTTAAAAATCGCAAAGCCAAATACGTACACGAACAAACGAATTTTCAAAACGAAATTTTCTCCCAGCACGAACTTGTGTTAACGACAGCAGTGGAAATCCCGCTGCGAGCGGCCGTTGCCGAGCAGCGCACCGATAGCTATCGGTGGAAACGAATGGCGTGACCCGAGCCCGAACGACACGTACTTCAACAAAAATTTCTTGGCGAGGGTAACACCCAAAAAACTACTTTTGCCGCAAAGAAATCCTCCATGAATTACGTTTCGGTTGAAAATATCTCCAAATCGTTTGGCGAGCGTGAACTGTTTCGCGACCTCTCATTTGGCATCAATAAAGACCAAAAAATTGCGCTAATTGCCAAAAACGGAACCGGAAAAACGACCTTGATGAATATGCTAATTGGCACCGACGAGGCCGACACCGGGCAAGTGGTTATGCGTAAGGGAATTAAAGTGGCGTATTTGCCGCAAGAACCTAAACTCCAAGCCGAATTAACCATCGAAGAAAGCATTTTTGCCAGCGATAATCCGATTCTAAAAGTTATCGAACAGTACGAAAAAGCGCTGGAAAATCCGGAAGATAGCGAGAAATATCAGGCGGCTTTCGAAGCCATGGAACAATACCAAGCTTGGGATTTTGAAACGCAGTACAAACAGATTTTATTCAAACTTAAACTCGACAATTTAAAACTCAAAATAAAGAACTTATCCGGCGGACAAAAAAAGCGTTTGGCTTTGGCGATCATTCTTATTGATCGACCGGATTTACTCGTCCTCGACGAACCTACCAACCACCTCGACCTGGAAATGATCGAATGGCTCGAATCGTATTTTGCCAAAGAAAACATTACCCTGTTTATGGTTACGCACGACCGCTATTTCTTGGAACGCGTGTGCAACGAAATTTTGGAACTGGAAAACGGGAAACTCTACAATTACAAAGGAAATTACGCCTACTATTTGCAAAAGAAAGAAGAGCGCATTGCAGCCGAAAACGCATCGATCGACAAGGCAAAGAACATCTTTGTACGCGAATTAGAATGGATGCGCAGACAACCTAAAGCCCGTACTACGAAATCGAAATCGCGTCAAGACGATTTTTACGTAATCAAAGAAAAGGCGCAACAACGTCGGAAAGACAATGTAGTGGAGTTGGAAATAAACATGGAGCGCTTGGGCAGCAAAGTGATTGAGCTGCATAAAGTGAGTAAGAACTTTGGCGAGAAAACCATTTTAAACCAATTTGATTACAACTTTCAGCGCGGCGAACGAATTGGAATTATCGGAAAAAACGGAACGGGTAAATCGACTTTCTTAAACGTGGTTGCCGGAAAATTACCCGCGGATGGTGGAAAAGTGATTATTGGCGACACAATAAAACTGGGCTACTACACGCAGAGCGGCATCAATCCGAAGCCGGGGCAAAAAGTTATCGAAGTTATTAAAGAATACGGCGAGTTTATTCCGCTTACGAAAGGAAAAACCATCTCGGCCGGACATTTGCTCGAGCGTTTCTTGTTCGATCGGAAAAAACAGCACGATTATGTGGAAAAACTCAGCGGAGGCGAGTTAAAACGCTTGTATTTGTGTACGGTTTTGATACAAAATCCGAATTTTTTGATTCTGGATGAACCTACGAACGACCTCGACATCGTTACCTTGAACGTTTTGGAGAACTTCTTGCTCGACTATCCGGGTTGTTTGCTGGTGGTTTCGCACGATCGCTATTTTATGGACAAGATTGTTGATCACCTATTTGTGTTTCGCGGTGCTGGCGAGATTGAAGATTTTCCGGGCAATTACTCGGATTTCCGGGCGTATGAAGACAGTGTTCCGACAGAAAAAACCGAGGTAAAAGCAGATAAGAACAGTTGGAAACAGCAACAGGCGTCGGCACTTACCTTCGCTGAACAAAAGGAGTTTCAAAAACTCGAGCGCGAGATTAAGCAGTTGGAAGAAGACAAGCAACGGATGGAGCAAGCCTTTTCAGACGGCACGATAACCGACATTGAGAAGGCCTCACTGGAACTTAAAACAGTGATCGACAAGTTGGAGGAAAAGGAAATGCGCTGGTTTGAATTGGGCGAAAAAGCTGGGATTTAGGGGTAGAATGAGCGTTCAACTTACTTGAGTTATAATTTTTTGGGCAGCCCCCACGAAAATACGTCCGTACGAAGAGAGTAGTCTAGTGGGGCCGCGTCGTCGCTCATACTCCTCGCCTTGCGCCCGAACCCCGGGCACAACGCTGTGGGGTAATCCGCTCTGCCGCTGCTGCGAAAATACGTTACCAACGTTTGGTGGAACAAAGTAAATTAACGTTTGATAAATGACTAACCGGGTTCTCCGCTGCGCAAATGACTAAAGCTTTTGCACCAAAACCAGTAAAATCGGCACCTTTTAACCACAAAGACTTGATGCTATGAAACCCTAGTTTATCATTTCAATCTTTAAATCTTTACTCCATACCACTTTTACATTCGGCAGACCACATAGGCACAGAGATAACATAGTAAAGCTTAGCAAGTGACTCCCGAATTTGCACTAAAGCCAGTAAAGCCTGACTCTCAAACGAAAAAGATTTGATACGAGGAAACCATAGTTTATCATTTTAATCTTTTAATCTTTCAATCTCCAAATCTTTAAATCTCGACCTCAAACCACTTTTAAATACGGTGGACCACATAGGCACAGAGATTACATAGTGTAGCTGCGCAACTGACTCCCGAATTTGCACCAAAACCAATAAAATCGGCACCTTTTTACCACAAAGACTTGATGCTATGAAACCCTAGTTTATCATTTCAATCTTTTAATCTTTTAATCTTTAAATCTTTAAATCTTTCAATCTTTCAATCTTTAAATCTCCAACTTCAGCTCGTCGACACTTTCTTGCCATTGAACTACAGTAACTGGAAATCTAGCGAACAAAACGAGTGCTTGAAGTAGTATGGTCGTACATTTAATTTCGGATAATTATACATAAATGAAATGATGCAATCATTAAACATACTTCTGATTGAAGACGATGCAATCGAAGTAATGAAATTCAACAGAGTATTAAGTACATTAAATTTCAAACACAAGATTATTGAAGCAAACAATGGCGAAGAAGCTTTAGCAATTTTAGAAAAAAGGGAAATCATTCCAGATATTATTATCTTAGATTTAAATATGCCTCGCATTAACGGGATTGAGTTTTTACGAATTTTAAAGGCCGACAGCTATTTAAAATACATTCCCGCCATTATTTTAACAACTTCAAACAACCACAGAGATGTGTTGGAGTGCTATAAAATTGGGATTGCAGGCTATGTTTTAAAACCGTTGAAATACGAAGATTACCTGGATCGAATAAAAAAAACGCTTGAATATTGGAGTACTAATGAACTAATTTCCCAATAAAATAACATGTACGGAATTGTAAATAAAGCCATAGAAGATTTAGTGATTGCCAACTTTGGTGAACAAAAGTGGGAGGCCATTAAAGAACGTAGTAATATCGATATCGATTTTTTTATCAGTAGTGAGCCATACGACGACGATGTTACGTTCAAATTAGCAGTGGCCGTATCGGAGGAAATGAACATGAGCGTTGGCGATGTACTTGTTGCCTTTGGCGAATGGTGGGTAATAAAGACAACTTCGGAAAAATACGCAGGTTTGATGCAATCGGGAGGAAATAATTTAAAAGAGTTTTTACTCAATCTACCCAATTTCCATAATCGAGTGATGTTAATTTATCCGAAACTTACTCCTCCTGAGTTCAAAATTAGCGACATAACAGAAAACAGTATTCATTTGCATTATTTTTCGAAGCGACAAGGTTTACAAGAATTTGTTAGAGGTTTGATTCAAGGACTTGGAAAAATGTACGAAACTCCTACAACTATTGATTTAATACAAAGTAGAAACGACGGCAGTAATCATGAAATTTTTAAAGTAAGCTGGTAAAAATGAACAGATTAGAATTTAAATTTCAAGAAGAATCTTTTAATAAGTTATTCCCTTATTTTATTCTAATCGATTCATCTTTCAAAATTCTTGGATATGGCAAAAGTATCGCTAAAATTTGTCCTAGTTTAGAAAAAGACGTTCATTTTGCTGATTTCTTTGCGCTAAAAAGACCGTATGTTGAAGAACTTAGTCTGCAAGTTTTAAATAGCTACAGCAGTCAATTAGTTGTCATACAAAGTAATCACGATGGTATTTCACTTCGTGGACAGTTTGAATTTTTAAACGATCAACTGTTATTTGTAGGTTCGCCATGGTTTAATTCTATGAATGACGTTGTAGAAAAAAACTTAACAATAAACGATTTTGCCATTCACGATCCGCTTTTAGATTTGTTGCATGTTTTAAAAAATCAGGAGATTTCAGCTAAAGAATTAAAAGAAACACTCGAAACAATTAACAAACAAAGAAATGAGTTAAAAAAAGCGTATAAAGAAATACACGACATCGCTTTATTCCCAACTCAAAATCCAGACCCGCTCATTCGAATCGATTTCAGCGGAAATTTACTGAAAAGAAACCCGGCCGCAGAGCTACTTACTCACTTCAGTTACGAAGGTTTGGAGTACACGGCCGATGCCTTCTTTAAAATGATAATCAATCTAATTGATATCGATAAAGAACGCTTTACTTTTGAAACGCAATCGGGCACTAAAGACTATTCATTTGTTTGTAAAAGCTTGAAAGATGAAAAGTATATAAACATCTACGGTCGCGACATTACCGAACAAAAAAAGAACAGCGCTGAATTAGAGCGTTTATCGCTAGTGGCCAGTTCCAATGAAAATGGCATTGTGTTCACGTATCCTGATGGAACTATTTTTTGGTGCAATGATGCTTACACAAGTTTAACGGGTTATTCCAAAGACTTTATTTTGGGCAAGACTCCAATAGAAATTGGAACGTGTAATCAGACCAATACCGAAGATTTTTCAAAAATGCTAACGCCCTTTTACAAGGGAGAACCTTTTGAAGTTGATCTTATACACGGTAAAAAAGACGGCAATTTTTTCTGGTCGCGAACCAAAGGACAACCTATATTGGATGTGAAAGGTAAAGTAAAACAGTACTTTGCCATGATCGAAGATATTTCCCTAAAAAAACGTTACGAAGAAAGCTTGGAGCTTGAAAAAAGCAAATACCAAAGCATTATAGCAAATATGAATTTGGGGCTTTTAGAAGTTGATTTAAATGACGTTATTACCTTATCCAACAATAGCTTTTCTGAGATTAGTGGCTATTCTGCTGCCGAATTAGAAGGCAAAAAAGCCGCCGAGTTGTTAGTGCCTTCCGAAAGTCAACATGTTATTGACAATAAAATCGACATGCGCACCAAAGGAGTTACTGATTCCTACGAAGTCAAAATCGTCAATAAACAAGGTGAAAAAAGACATTGGCTTATAAGCGGTGCACCAAATTACGATCTTAACGGAAATATTACGGGTTCTATTGGTATTCATCTCGACATTACCGAACAGAAAGAACAGGAAGAACAGCTGCATTTGTTATCGCTTATCGCGGAAAAGAACATCAATGCTGTGGTTATTACAGATAAAGAAGGATTTATCGAATGGGTAAACGGCAGTTTTTTAGAAATTTCGGGATTTTCCAAAGCGGAAATAATTGGAAAAAAACGCAGTGATTTGTTGCACGGGCCGGAAACGAATCCGGAAACAGTTACTTATTTAAAAGAACACATCAAAAAAGGACAGCCTTTCAATTGTGAGATTACCAATTACGCAAAAAATGGCGAGAAACACTGGGTAAGTATTCAAGGACAAGCATTATACAATAAAAACAACGAACTGGTTAAGTTCTTTTTTATTGAAGAAAACATCACCAAGAAAAAAGAATTTGAACAGCAACGCGAGTTCTTACTTGATAGTTTAGCGAAAAGTAACAAAGAATTAGAAGATTACGCAGCTATTGTTTCCCACGATTTAAAGTCGCCTTTAAGAAGCATCCATTCTTTAATTACTTGGATTAAAGAAGATAACAATAAAGAGTTTAGTGAGCAAACCATGGAGTATCTCAAAATGATGGAAAACAAAGTGGAAAAAATGGACCATCTGATTGAAGGAATTCTTACTTATGCAAAAATTGATAAAGCGGATGTTGCCTTCGAAAAGATCAATACATTTGAAATTATTGAGAATATTGTCAATATAATTCACATTCCAGCACACATCTCGATATCGATACAAAAAGATCTTCCCGTTATTAAAGGAGACCGTTTCAGAATACAACAACTTTTCCAAAACATCATAAGTAACGCGGTAAATTACATTGATAAACCAGAAGGATTTATCGAAGTGGCGTATCAATCCTTACCGTATTACCATCTCTTTTCAATTCGGGATAACGGACAGGGAATCGCCAAGGAAAACCAAAAAAAGATTTTCAAAATATTTCAATCCTTGAGTTCAAGTGATAAATCTACCGGACTTGGCCTCTCAATCGTAAAGAAAATCATCGATTTATATCACGGTGATATTTGGATTGAAAGTGAAGTCGGACAAGGATCTACTTTCTTTATTAAACTTAAAAAATAAAACCACGCTTTTTGAACTGGTTCAACTTAAAAAAGGTTAGATCAACTTTTGAAGTTTATCAGAGAAGCAAACACTGATATTTTATTGGAATTTATTGAAAATTAATCTTAATGAGGGTAAAATCTGACTTTCCATAAAAGATAGTTTAAAAACCGCTTTTTATTTCACTATAGATAAAAACTAATGGAACAACCCAACAATATTTACATCGAACAACTCTCGGGCGACAACTTCGATTTTAAAGCAAGAATGATTGCTATCTTGAAACGAGAGTTACCTGAAGAAATTGCCATATACCACAATCATCTTCAAAACAACGATTTATCGGAAGCTGCACAATGTGTGCATAAATTGAAACACAAAATATCTATATTGGGTCTTGAAAAAAGTTATTATATTGCTGAGGATTTTGAAGAACTTTTGAAAAATAAAAGCACTTTGCTGCAAGATAAATTCGAAGAAATTTTGGACGTCATGCAGCGATTTGTTGAAGAACTATAATTTCCGATTGCGGTATGAATTGCATTGTTATTGACGACGAGGAAATGGCACGAGCCATAATGGGTCAGCTGATTGAAAACAATCCGAAGCTTAAATTAG
Organism: Pseudanabaena sp. UWO311; assembly: GCA_943371725.1. Classification (GTDB taxonomy): domain Bacteria; phylum Bacteroidota; class Bacteroidia; order Flavobacteriales; family Flavobacteriaceae; genus Flavobacterium. Next base: position 7,184 of record CALRVY020000083.1, read on the forward strand.
TCCACTCGTTCTCCGATGCCATACAAGCAATTAAATATCTAAATCAAAATCAGGTTGATTTGATTTTCCTCGATATTCATATGCCTGCTTTTACGGGTTTCGATTTTATTCAAACCATTAAAAATCCGCCTAAAGTAATTTTAGTAACTTCCGACAAGAACTTTGCTATTGAAGCTTTTGAATACGAATGCATTGTTGATTATTTGGTTAAACCCATTACTGAAGACCGATTTCAAAAAGCTATTCAAAAAGCTACAAGCACAACAGTTAGTGCATTACCTACACCGATAGAAACCAAAAATCCGGAGCCACAAGACACTGTAAATGAATTTTATATAAATATCGACAGACGATTAATTAAAATTGAATTTGCCTCAGTTAATTTCGTTGAAGCTAAGGGCGATTATTCTCAAATTAAAACCGACGGAAAAAATTATCTAGTACATTCTACACTCAAGAAAATAGAAGAAAAATTACCTAAAGATTTATTCTTAAAAGTGCATCGTTCGTATATCATCAACACAAAAAAAATCATTGATATAGAAGACAATAGCGTATTAATTGCAAAAGATGTTATACCGGTAAGTAGATCTAACCGAGCCGAATTAATGAATCGTTTGAATTTGCTTTAATCGTTCATCTACGCTTTTTCACATTTCGTCTACACTTCTTTATACTGTAGACTAAAATTCACGACCTCAACAAAAGGTAAAAGTAGTTTTGCATCATAATCAGAAATGAAATTATGAAACAAATACTATTATTTTTAACGGTGTTGGCAACCGCTTTAACTCAGGCACAGAACTTTCAATTTCTGGGGAATTACACGGCCGACGGCACACCACTTTATTTTGCACAAAGTGATGTTATAAGTGCTTCAACAATGACACTAATTAATAACTCACTACCCGAGAATTTTCCAGTACCTACCTACAATCCGCAGTACATATCGTCGGGATATGATACAGACGTAATTCTAGACAGCATGGCAGATGTTTGGGTGACATTTGTAAGTGAAGGTGCCGGGTACAGAAATGTATTGGGCTTTTATACGTACGATTTAAATAATCCGCCAACTACAGCGCCCACTGCGAGTCAGATTACTATAATTTTTCCAAACGTATCGGCTTCTGGAAGCGGTGGTTCTTTAGTAGCTGGAAACAAAGTGAAAATTGGAACTTTTCCCGCAGGAACAGGCATCGGATGGGTTTTATTAGCCAATGGTTGGAATGGTACGTCTGTAACGAATGGCTTGTGGCGATTGTTCTCTAATCCGAACTTTAATCCAGAGTCGGATCCAAACTTGCGACAGCATAACGTTTTGCTGAATGACACTGAAAATCAGAGAATTATTTTAGGATTCGAAGATATTCGCAGAGATTTTGGTAATTGCGATAACGATTTTAACGACGCCGTTTTTTATGTTACTTCTAATCCGTATGAAGCCATGCGGCTAAACAACACAGCCGACATTACCTCGGCAACCGACGTTTCTTCGGCTAATAACGGAGGTTTGGAAAGTACGGGCGACTTAGCTTCACTAATTGCAAAGCGAAATTTCAATAGAGTGAAAACGAACAGCTATGCTGATACCAAAGATAAACAGAGCGTTTTTGCTCCAGAAAATACGCTTCAATTTCGTAGTAATTCTTCCCTAAATCTCGCTGCTTTACTTCCACAAACCGGTATGTTCGGAAACGAAACCACCTACATATCTAGCCCAACAGATCTGATTGGAATAACGAATGCGTTGGAGGTGTACTCGGTCGACTATTATCAAGGCAATACGCGCGTTGCAGCTGTTTTAGCTACACAAACGTCCGACGGAATTTACGGTCATTCGAAAGCTATTTGCGATCGCTTAAACAATTCAAGTCTAGAAGACGTGAGAACTCTTACGCTAAACGGATATGAAATTGTGATGATTAAGATAAGAAGAGCTAACGGCTCCCTTGAATACGGATTGAACTTTTCGGTACAACAGCTTACAGAAGAAAATAAACTTCACAGCTACTGGAATATGGGTCAATATCCCGATGGAGAATACAGTAACTTCCAAGTTTGGGGCTCATCTATGGGGCAAGTTTGTAGTATAACGAATTATATTTTAACCCAATTTATAAATACGGCTCCTTTAACAGCAGATGATGTAACTAACAGAATACCAGCCATATTTGTAAAAAGCGGTTTCTATAAAAACGGCCAATTAAAGCTAAATCTCATCAATAAAGCAGGTGCAACAAGCGTAAATTTTAATGGAAATAAAAAGCAAACTGAACTTTCATCACAGGAATCAATAGCACAAAACATCGCATTAACTGGAACATACGAGCAAGAGATAACCGTAAATACCGGAGGTTTGTTTGATATCGGTTTTACAATCCAAGGAAACAACGCCACACAATTTGATGCTTTATATTTGGCTGATGGTCCGTGGGGTTTAGACTATATCGAGTCAGAAACTAACATTACCCACTTCGAAATCAGCACCGATACCGTTGAAGTTGTAGCAGATGAATACAAAATTGAACGAAATGTTGCAGTAACTGGCGAAGTTTATGGAACCGTAAATTTATTTCGAAATATTCTACCAGGAGAATTAACTTTTGATGCTTCGAACTACAGCTCGATAAGCTTCGCGCTGAAGAATTCGTTGCCCGTTGAAATTGTGTTAGTTACAGAAGGTTTAAGCAACTGGAACAACCGATTGCGAATCATGCTTCCGGCACATGAAAACGAAACTGAAATGACAATACCGTTAAGCGAATTTGTTAATGCAGCAGGCGAATCCTATAATCAAGAAAACATCAAAGATTTTGTGTTCTCTACTTCAGGAAACTACAGCACGTTCGAAGCTTTTACCCTTAATGTTTCGAACCTTGTCTTAGGAAATGCAACAAATCTAGAATTAACTCCAATCGAACCTCTATCCTTCAAATCATTATATAATTATCCAAACCCATGTCATGATTCAACAACTTTAGTTTTACCAACTAAGTCTAGTTCTGTATTTATTAGAATTATAGATCAGACGGGCAGAGTTGTTGCTTTCGGAAAGGAAGAGGTTAACCAACTCAACTATGAAGTTTCCATCAATACGGAAAACTTAACCTATGGAATTTACTTTCTAGAAGTTACCACAGATGAAAACAAAAAGTTGTTTACCAAACTTCTTAAAAACTAAATCGTCTTAGTTTTGAGAATTAAAAAAAGGCTGTCGAAAGACAGCCTTTGCTGTTTATTGACTCTTTTGAGTTTTAAAAATAGGAAGGCTAAATAAGTTCCATTTTAAGCGTACTCCAATTTCAGTAAAAGTAAAACCAGCTACAGAGGCCGAGGCGATGTTACTTCTTCCTCCGTACAAATTTGCAAGCATTCGATCCGAAAATTTATAACCAAATCGCAATTGAAAGCGATACGTTGATTGCTTATCGTTTGATTCGATAAATTGATACCCAAAAGCGGCGTTGATGTTGTAGAAAAGTTGTTTAGCTACAACTGCTTTTTCATCTTTTAAGAAATCTACAAAAACTTCGTAGGCATTAAAACGCGCCGGACTAAAGTATATGCTTGGAACTTGATCTTTAAATGCAATGAACTGGTAGTTTAAGCCCGCTTTTAAACCTGCTTTGGGCAAAATCGAATAATATAAAGATGTAAATACCAGATTTCTAACGTTGTTATCTGTCTGGGAAGTGTAAAAGTATTGCGTAAACCACCCTAAGTTAAAATTTGTACCTACGTTATAATTCAAGTAATAGTTGTTGGTTGCTATTTGTCGATCAATCAATTCAGTATTGAAATTTTGTAATTCGCGTCTATATCCAACTTCTAAATCCTGCAATTTATAGGGTTTAACTTTAAAATATGCGTTGAATAATGCTTCTGTATAACTGCTGCTGTTGGTACTAGCAGAGGTTACACCAGCATCAAAATAAAAACTTGCTTTAGAATGAAACTTATAACCAAAACCAAGTAAAATGTCGTTAGATTCTGCGTTTAAATCGACTACTTTATTACCGGTTTTGCGATATTGATAATTTCCGTTTACTATCCATTTCTCAGAAATAGGAACCGACACTAAAGTTCTTGATGTATAAGCGGTATTATTCCCATTATCAAAAGAATAACTAAATCGTTCTTCCAGAAAAGGAGTGTGTTCCTCGTTTAACTTCTTTAAAAAGTTGGTCGCATCGTTTTGCTTTTCAAAAATGGCGAGTGTTTTGTATGCAGCCTGATACGCCTTTTCGATTTCACCATTGGCAAAGTACGCATTGGCAATTCCGAGGTTTCCATCAAACGACTTTGCGTCTGTATCTAAAATAAGTTGGTAATATTTTATACTTTCTTGAAATTCACTGGTGTAAATTGCTAAAGTTGCTGCCAAGGCTAATACCCAATTTTCATTTCCGTATTTGGAAGTCAGTAACTCTATTTCAGAAGCGGCCTCTTTAAATTTTTTATTCCAAATCAAAGCTTGTACGTTTCGCTCAAGGGTTTGTTTGATCAGACGCTCGTCGGTCGTTTCAGATAGAGCAGCTTTTGCTTGATTAGCTATTTTTAATGCTTCTTTGTCTTTTCCATCAATATGTTCAACTAAAGACAATCCGTTTAAAGCTAAAATCGAATTTTCTTTTCCCAGCAGGTTGTAAACTGCTTTACCTTTTTCGATGTCTTTAGTGATCAAATACAAATTCGCTTGATTTAACAATGCTTCTTTATCGTTAGGAAAATCTTGTAGGATTTCATTGTAAAAAGCTTCTGCTCCTTTGTAGTCTTTTTGCTTAACTTTTTCACTAGCGTAACCTAACTTGATGTATTTCCTTGACACTTTAGCTCCTGAATTTTCGGGCGCCAAAATAAGAGCTTTAGTAATGTATTCTAAGGCTTTGCTGTACTTTCGAAGATTAGACAAAGTGTTTGCATATCCCAAATTGGCTACGAAATTGTCGGGATTTTCAAGGATTAATTTCTCATAAAACAATTCCGCTTCTTCAAATCGTTTGTTCCAAAGTAATGCTTCAGCATAATTCAATTTAATCTCTAGATCATTCGGGTACTCGGAACTTAGAATTGTGAAAAGTTCGAGTCCTTTCTCAGGCTGAACGTTAAGACCGACCGCTCTCGCATAGCACAATCGGGCCGTTTTATTCTGTGGATAGTCTTTTAATATCGTATCAAAAAAGATTTCTGCTTTTTTAAAATCG
>CALRVY020000084.1:0-12227 GCA_943371725.1 Pseudanabaena sp. UWO311
TAATACGGTAACGATTTTCTGCGTGAGGGATTGCAGCGGCACCCCGCAGGCCCGCTGAAAAGCGGGGCGAGGAGTACAGCGTAAAGCCCGACGGCGCCGCACTTCCATCTGGGGGCAAAGAACGTTGCGCCGGCACGCCCAAATAATAAATAAAAAGAAAAAAATATGGCAGTTTTAATTTATGCCGAGTCATCGGACGGAAAGTTTAAGAAAGTAGCTTTTGAATTGGCGTCGTACGCTTCGGAAGTAGCTGCAGCAACAGGTACATCGGTTACGGCTGTTACCGTAAATGCGGGCGATGTTTCTGAATTATACAACTACGGCGTGCACAAAGTGTTGCAAGTGAGCGATGCGCGTTTGAACGATTTTAACGCAAAAGCGTATGCCGATGTGGTGGTACAAGCGGCAAAACAGGAATCGGCTTCAGTGGTAGTCTTGTCGTCGACCACAGACAGTTTGTACTTGGCGCCGTTGGTAACGGTTCATCTACAAGGCGGATTTGCTTCGAATGTAGTGGCATTGCCCGCGAGCTACGCACCTTTTCAGGTAAAGCGTACGGCATTTTCGAACAAAGCGTTTTCGATTACTGAAATTTCTCAGGACGTGAAGGTATTGTCGATTGCTAAAAATTCGTTCGGCTTAAAAACCAATGGCGTTAGCGGCAGTGCTGAAGCGTTTGCGCCGACTTTACACGACGGCGATTTTTCAGTGAAAATTGAATCGATCGAAGCAGGGAGTGGAAAAGTTTCTATTGCCGATGCTGACATTGTAGTTTCGGGCGGTCGTGGTTTAAAAGGACCTGAAAACTGGGGTATGTTGGAAGATTTGGCAACAACTTTAGGTGCTGCAACGGCTTGTTCGAAACCGGTTTCGGATTTGGGCTGGCGTCCGCATAGCGAGCACGTGGGTCAGACAGGAAAACCCGTTGCAACGAATTTGTATATCGCGGTAGGCATTTCGGGAGCTATTCAGCACATTGCTGGCGTAAACTCTTCGAAAGTAAAAGTGGTTATTAATAGCGATCCGGAAGCGCCTTTCTTTAAAGTGGCCGATTACGGAGTTGTTGGCGATGCTTTTGAAATTTTGCCAAAATTGAATGAGAAATTAAAAGCGTTTAAGGCGAATAATTAATTCATAAAAATTGATTCATCGGACTCGGAGGTATGACTTTTGGGTCCGATTTCTTTTTTGTAGGTATTACATTTTAATATTTCGCTTAAGTTTCTACTTTTGCAGCTATGAGTCTTGTAAAGTTAACCATCAAAGGAATTTCGTACAGTCAGACCCAAAACGGCGCTTATGCGTTGATTTTGAATGAGGTTGACGGCGATCGAAAGCTTCCGATAGTTATTGGAGCGTTTGAGGCACAGTCGATCGCGATTGCTTTAGAGAAGGAAATCAAGCCACCACGTCCGTTAACACATGATTTGTTTAAGAATTTTGCGGATCGTTTTGATATAGTTGTGAAGCAAGTGATTATTCACAAATTGGTTGACGGTGTATTTTACAGTTCGATTATTTGCGAGCGCGATAAGATTGAAGAAATTATCGATGCCCGTACTTCAGACGCGATTGCGTTAGCCTTGCGATTTAGCGCGCCGATTTTCACCTACAAAAACATACTCGACAAAGCGGGAATTTACTTGAATGCCAATCCGTTAGAATCGGAACAAGCTGAATCAGAAGAGCCGTTGGCCACTACAGATTCGTTTGGTTTGAGTTCGGGGAAAAAATCGGGTGATTCAACATACACGCAAAAGAGTTTGAGCGAATTACACGAAATGCTGGAAAATGCCGTTCAGAATGAAGACTACGAGCGTGCAGCAAAAATTCGAGACGAAATTTCGCGCCGCGAGTCTTAAACCAATCAAAAAACCAACAAATTATGAAAATTAAAATCTTGTCGCTACTTGCCGTTGCGGCTTTAGGAATGGCTTCTTGTAGCGAATCTGAAAACAACAATTCTAACAACATGCAAGTGGTTGCAGCAGTTCGCGAAGCTGTAAGCACAGGTACATGGCGTGTTTCCTATCATTTTGACGAAACCGATGAGACGGCAGATTACATTAATCATGTTTTTACTTTTAACAGTGCCAATAATACGGTAACAGTGGTTCGAGGCGATCTTACGTACACGGGAACGTTCAGCGTAACGTCGTCGGGAAGCGATGATAACTCGCTTACGCCAGACGTTGATTTTAATCTTGGATTTGTTGCGCCAGCTACAGCAGATTTAATAGATTTAACAGACGACTGGGACGTTGCAACGTACTCAAATACAGAGATTGAATTGATAGATATTAGCGGTGGTAATGGTACTACAGAGTTATTAACTTTTACAAAAATTCAATAGATGAAAAAGATAAAATCGATTTTAGCATTAGTTGCTGTTTCTCTTGTTTCGTTTTCTTGTTCGATAGAAGAAGATTCGAATGTTACTAACGAGCAAATTTTACAACTTTATATCTCTGCGATGACGCAAGGCGATTATAAAGTTATCAATTATAGCGAAAACAATCAGGATCAAACGGCATTGTTTCAAGATTACTTGTTTCGATTTAACTCCATACAAGATATTGTGACAGCGCGTAAAGGCGATTTAAACGTTGCTGCTCCGTGGTTGTTTTTTATCGGTGATGATGGAGAAAATGGGTCGACATCGTTCAATTTTACAATGACTTTTAGCAACAACGAATTGTTGGAGCGCTTAACTGGCGAATGGATTGTACAGAGCAGCGCAGGCACACAGATTAGCTTAAAACACACTAATTCCACAACGGGGCTTACTCGCGATGTAACCTTTGAGCGGATGGAGTAACGACATGCGCAATTGATTTCAGACCGAAGCTGCCTTTACATTTGTTATTGACTTTGATAAAGATGCTAATAGCAGGTTTTTCGTTTATACTATTTCTTTACTTTTATCTGTAGAATTTAGGAGATAACATGAAGCAATATCACGATTTACTGAACCACATTTTGGAACACGGCGTACAAAAAGGCGACCGCACCGGAACTGGAACTACTAGCGTTTTTGGCTATCAAATGCGTTTCGACTTAAACGAAGGTTTTCCGTTGGTTACCACCAAAAAAGTACATCTCAAATCGATCATCTACGAATTGCTTTGGTTTTTGAAAGGCGAAACAAATATTGGGTATCTCAAAGATAATGGCGTAAAAATATGGGATGAATGGGCCGACGAAAACGGCGATCTAGGTCCGGTGTACGGATTTCAATGGCGAAATTGGAACAACGAACAAATCGACCAAATCTCGGAAGTGATTGAACTCATTAAAAAAACACCCGACAGCCGCCGACTCTTAGTTTCTGCCTGGAATCCTTCCGTGTTACCCGATACTTCCGTTTCCTTTTCCGAGAATGTCGCCAACGGAAAAGTGGCGCTTCCACCTTGTCATGCCTTTTTTCAATTCTACGTTGCCAACGGCAAACTCTCTTGCCAACTCTATCAGCGCAGTGCCGATGTATTTCTAGGCGTACCGTTCAATATTGCTAGTTATGCCTTATTAACCATGATGATTGCACAAGTTTGTGGTTTAGGTTACGGCGATTTCGTACATACGTTCGGTGATGCGCATATTTACCACAACCACCGCGAACAAATTGCGCTGCAGCTTAGTCGCGAAACACGCCCTTTACCTGTTCTGAAACTCAATCCCAACGTAAAGAACATCTTCGATTTTACTTATGATGATTTTGTTTTAGAAGGCTACGATCCACATCCTGCAATAAAAGGCGCAGTTGCGGTGTAAGAAAAAAAAGGTTGTTTCGCATGGCGCCGATCGCAAGCGGAACGATCTGCTAAAAGGAGTAAAAAGTTTCACAAAGTTTTTCGAAAAGGTTGTGCTGTTGCCTTCGACTAGCTCAGGCGACACCAGATTTTTAGGGTACTCCATTTCAAATCGGTATCTTTGTTATTAGTGGTGTGCCGATTTTCTTTTCTAAACGACTGAAATCAAGCAGTTTTAGGTACGATTTGTAAAAGTATTTGGAATCTCTTTACAACACAGAATGAAATACAGAAATTAATACGTTGTTTAAAGACGATTCGACCGCGACACCAGTAAACAAAAACCGGATTGCCGAACTATGCCTAAAACCGTACTTCTTTGGTTGTTGTTGGGAATATCGCATTTAGCTTCTTCGCAAGTTAATAACGATAAAGTGTTTTCTATGAAAATAGATACCTTAAAACTCTCTTCGAAAAAATACCGCGACTCGACTCAAATTAGACAGCATCTCGATTATATTTTTGAAAATTTTAGACTTGACATCGGAAATGGGATTTCACTTTGCGATTACTTATACAACCGCAGTCGCGAAATAAAACAACCGGCGTTGATGGCATCATCACGTAATATAAAAGCCAGCATTTACGCACTCCGCAACGACTACACCAACGCAACCAAGTACTATCTCGAAGCGGCAGAACTTTTCGAAAAACTAAATATCGCCTACTCAACCGCAATCATGTATAATAACTTAGGGATGATGTACAACAATACAAACAACCAAAAGTTAGCGCTGCTGTATTTTGAGAAAGGTTTAAAAGTGGCTGAAAAACACAAATTAGACAATCCGAAAGCACTGATTTACATCAACCTCACAAATCTTCACATTAAAGAAAGTAACCTAGATGCTGCTCTAGAAACTGCCATAAAAGCAAATGCGTTGTGTGACAAGCTGAAATTATTTAAAGAACAAGCCGTTAATGCGAATCTGATTGGTGTCGTTTACTATTATAAATCCGATTTTGAAAAAGCCTTGGAGTACTACCGCTTGTCGCTAAAGCTTTCTAAACAAACGGGCGATGCGCATTCTGAAAACACCGCTTTGAGTAATATCGGCGAAATTCAGGTTTTGCAGAATAATCCCGAGGCATTAAATACATTACAAGCTTGCGAAAGCTATTTCAAGAAGATAAAAGATTACAGTAATTTACAACAGGTTTACCTACATTATTCCACATTTTTTAGAAACAGTAATCAAGATAAAAAAGCGATTGAATACCTCGACAAACTTCGAAAAGTTGAAAACCAGCTAAGCGATTCATTACAACGAAAATCGGTTGTTTTTTACCAAACTAAATTCGAAACGCAACAAAAAGAAAACAAGATTTTATTGCTTTCCAAAGCCGATTCGATTAAGAATTTAAAAATAGCGAACCAACAGCTGGTACTGGGTCGAAATTTATTAGAATTAACGCGACAAAAATTAGCGCTCTCTGGTGCACGCTTGCAGTTGGCACAAGACAGTTTACACATCGCCAACCAAGGTAAAACCATTTTGCAAACGCAATTGCAAGCTTCAAAAAGGCAAGAGAAAATCAAAAGTTTGAGCAAAGAAGCCCTGCGGCAGAAGTTAATTTTGAAGGAAAAGGAAATTGCATTAAATCGGAAGAACACAATAATTGGAATTATACTGATTACAGCCATTTTAGTGCTCTTAATTGCCTATGCCTTATACCGAAAGAAACAATTAGAGCAGAAAGCACTTTTAGTTGCCGAACAAAGCAGACAACGCGAATTGTTAACCCAAGCAGTTATTGAAGCCGAAGAAACCGAGCGAAAACGTATTGCGTCGGATCTTCACGACGGCGTTGGTCAGTTGTTTAGCGCCGTGAAAATGAATCTTTCTGGATTGCTTACTCGTGTAGAACTTGCGCGAGATGAAGATCGGTTTCTGGCAGAAAAAACGATGGCTTTAGTTGATGAAAGTTGCAAAGAAGTACGTGTAATTAGCCACAAGATGATGCCAAACTTCCTGTTAAAATCAGGGATAGCATCCGATATCAGAAGCTTCATTGAAAAAGTAGACGCAGAAACGCTAAAAATTTCCTTTGAAAGCTACGGTTTTAAGGAACAAATGGAATTCAACGAAGAAACCATTTTGTATCGCGTTATCCAAGAGCTAATCAACAACGTTATTAAACACGCGCAGGCAACGGAATTACATATTGCACTGAATAAAACCAGTACAGCCATAACAGTTCAAATTAAAGATAACGGCATTGGTTTTAATTTGGAAGAAGCAATGGAGAAAGGTGGTTTAGGGATGAAGAATATTCAGGTGCGAGTCGATTATTTGAAAGGAAAAGCACATTTTGAAACTAATAAACCAAGCGGAACAAAAGTGCAAATTGAAATTCCGATTTAAGGAACGGAAAGAAAAATAGTACAAATGAGTTATTGTTGTGGAGAGTACTAATGCCTTGCTTTGTCCTGTAAATAGTTACAAATCAAATCAAGTGTATTAATTTCTAAAAATTCCCAAAATGAAAAATGTATTCAAAATTTCAGTTCTTGCTCTTGCAGCACTTTTAATGGTAAATTGTTCGGATGATGATAATTCGGGCGGAGGTTCAGCAAACGGCTGGAGCGTTGGCAACACCAACTACACTACTTCGGTAACGCAACGATTTGCAACTGGCGCCATTGAAAACGCCATCACTGCTATTGATGTTACCGGAGGTGAAGCAAATTTAAACACAGCAATTATTATTTTTAGCGAAGAAACGGGTATTGCAGCAGGAACGTATCGTATTATTACAGAAACAGACGGAATGTTGCCCGATGCAAACGAAATCATGGTTTCGGCAGGGACAAACTATGATGGAGCAACAGGAGAGTACGGAACAAGTTACTATCCAGTTAGCGGACAAACGGTAAACGCAACAGTAACAATAACGGGCGGAAAAGCTAAAATAGTAATTCCTCAAATTAATGTTACGCCGATTCCATTAGGTTCGGGAACGGCAACTACTTTTTCTGGAACCATTATAGAGCAATAAGCCGGTTTTTAAGGACGCTTCTCTAATGCTAAAAAATCGAAAATGAAAAAAGTTTCCATTGCTATTGTCGACGATAAACGATTGTTGCGCACTACTTTAACAGAGCAAATACAATACAATCAGCCTATTGAGGTTCTGTTTACCGCTGAAAATGGTATCGATTTTTTACAACAAATGGAGAAGCGCCCTAAAAACAATCATCCTTTGGTAGTTTTGATGGACATCGAAATGCCCGAAATGGATGGTATTGAAACGGTGCTCATTGCCAAAGAAATCTATCCCGATATTCAGTTTTTAATGCTTACGGCTTTTAGCGAAGATGAAAAAATTTTCGACGCCGTGAAAGCAGGCGCAAGCGGCTATCTGCTCAAAGATGAATCGATTGCCAAGATCATTTCTTCCATTTCCGAATTGTTGTACGAAGGTTCAGTTCCGATGTCGCCAATCGTTGCCAAACGAACTTTAGAAATGCTGAAAGTTTCCGAAAAATCGTTTCAAAAAACTGAAAATGCCTCAGAATCTTCATCTGATGCAACTGAATATCTCACTTCTCGTGAAATGGATATACTTCAAGAAATTGTTTCCGGATTAAACTACAAGGAAATAGCCGATAAACTTTTTATTAGTCCACACACTGTGCGAAAACACATTGCCAACATCTACGAAAAACTGCATGTTTCCAACAAAACGGCAGCTATCAAAATCGCACTTAAAAAGAAATGGTTTTAGTAGAAGTTATCTTCTAAAATCGATTTCAAAGCAAAAAATCCACCACAGTATTCGTACACCGACAATCCGATTTAGGTCTGAATGGTCTACCTCTTTTTTAACGCTGGAAAAAACTCGGATACTCTGGGCACACATCTTCTATGCCTCTTCCAAAAACAAAATCTAGTTTCCAAAACCAACTAAAATCTCAAAAATGAAAAACATCAAGATAAGTTTGTTGTTAGTAGCTTTAGCAACGGCAACATTTGCACAGAAAACCATTCCAGAAAGCGCGGCATTTGCCATGGATGGTACTATAGAAACGCTAAAAGTAGCTGCTGGCGGAATTCTATTAGTAGGAACTTCAAAAGGATTGACCGCTATTGAAGCGCATAAAAACGTATCTATTTACGATTACAATGCACTCGGAAAAATAAATCCGACGGAAATGAGCATCATGGATAATCTGCCGTACGCAGTGCTCACGCGAGGCTATTCAAAAGTAATCCTAAACTATTTCACAGGAAAAGAAGTGTTTACGCCAGCAAAAAACGACATGGCTGCTGTATTCAGCGTACATCCCGACTTCTCCAACCAAAAAATATACATGCTAGGAAGTAACAAGCTAGGATATTGCTTTGGCGTTTTTGATATGAACACACTCCAAAACGAAGGCATGATTAATTTTTCCGACAAAAAAACAATGGGAGCTTACATTGATGTTACTAAGTATTACGAATCGGACGGAAAACTCTTTGTGCGTACTGAAAAGGGAATCGTTTGTATGGATAAGAAAACCTTTACAATTGATTGGGCGTACAGCGATCTGGAAAAAACGTTTCCATACATAAAAGTACTTGCAGATGCAGCAAACGGACTGTATTTCGTTACCGAAAGCGACATCAATAAATCGAACTTACATAAAATTGATCCTTCTGGAAATCGAACAACCAAAAAGCCGATAAAGCTTGAAGCGAATACGCATGAAATGACATTTACTCCCAACGGACTCCTTCTAAAAATGATGGATACTAAGAATAGCTACTTTCAAATGTTCAACACGCAAACGGCTGAACATGTTTGGGAAAAGCCAACCGAAATCAAAGGAAGTATTTTTCAAACCTTAATGGCCCAAAATTATTACGTATACGCTTCGAACGACGGTTTGATTAATTCATTGGATCTAGCAACTGGTAAAACGCAATTGAAAAAAGAAATCAAAACCGGTGCATGGTTTAAAAACCTGACTTTGCTGGAAAACGATTTGCTGTTTTACATTACCAGCACCAACATGGGAATAGCTAATTTAAAAACAGGCGAGTACGAAAAAGAACCTGTGAAGTTTAAGAAAGCGACTAATTTAATAACTGCTTTTGATGAAAAGAACGACCGTTTTGTAGTGAGTTCAGGAACCGAATTATTTTTTGTTTTGAAAGATGGCACAGCAACTAAAATTATGGATCTAGATTTCAAAGAAGACGAAACGCCAACTAAAATTGAGTTTAGAACATCCGGAATTTTAATCGGTGCCAAGCAAACTAACATTTTGATTGACTACAACGGCAAACAGATTTACGAATCGTATTACAAAGCACCAGGTCAGAGCTTGGCAGCAAAACTCGCTTTAGGAGCTTTAACTGTTGCCATGGCGCAGCAAAGTGTAGGACAAAATAGGGCAGGCAACTACAAAGACGCAAACCAAAGTGCAGGCGCGGCAAATGGTATGGCTGGCGAGTTTAGCAAAAAATTTAACGCCACTAAAGAAACTAAAGACTTTTTGTACGTTTTAACCAAATTGGAAGAAGGCGTTGGATTAGTAAAACTAAACAAAGACACTGGCGAAAAACTTGCCGAATTACTTCTAAAAGACAAAAAGCCTGAATATGAAGTTGATGATTTATTTGGTGTGCTATACTTTAAAAAAGACAAGAAAGAAATTGTAAGTTACGACTTAAGGTAGTTTTGGGATATTTTGAGTCATTGAAAGCGGTTGTGTAATGCGGCCGCTTTTTTAATTCTGCTGTAGTTTACGCTCCGTGTATTTTTAAAAATAAATTCTCGTTGCAAAAATTTCAATGTCAACTTCAAAGTCTCACGAAACTGTTCTAACTACCTTGAGTTCAATATAAAAATTCAAGTTTAAAGTCACTTAAATGGTTGATTAACAAAAATTGCCACTGTAAAATAAGCTACAGAAAAAAGGTTGTTTTTGAGGCAGAACAATGCAAAAAAATGTTGCATCGCTACGCTACAGTAGATTTCTTTAAACCTAAAATTGCTATAAAATTTGAAGTCAGAGAACATTTAAAAAGCTGGCTACAAGGCGGTTTTTTGAGATGCCGAGGTGTCAAAAAAAAAAAATGCAACGAAGTATGTGGCTGTTTAAATGTTTAGGGAAATTTATCCAATTTAAAGCTCCCTTACACAAAGACTTTATTTCCCAAAAAGCGATCTGACAAAAATTTTTTAACGAGCTTAGGTTTTGTAACAGTTATGGCATAAAAACATTTTTTTATTGGACTGTTTTATTTGTCCAATTGGTATAAATCTCAACGTATTGTGAAACCGCGATCTGACAAAGATTTTTAATCGAGTTCAGGTTATTAGTAAACGAGCTTTTCTTACTTTTGTAACCTTAATTTAAAAAGACCTGAATAATGGCGCACAACATTAAAGCTGGCGTAGCTACCGGAGATGAAGTTCAAGCAATTTTTAAGCTTGCAAAAGAGAAAAACTTTGCCTTACCTGCTGTAAACGTAGTAGGTTCCAGTACCATAAACGGCGTACTCGAAACAGCTGCGAAGCTAAAAGCACCCGTAATTATTCAGTTTTCAAACGGAGGCGCCCAGTTTAATGCCGGAAAAGGCCTCAAAAACGAAAACGAAAAGTCGGCAATCGCCGGAGCAATCGCTGGAGCTTTACACATACACACGCTCGCCGAAGCTTACGGAGCAACCGTAATTCTTCACACCGACCACTGTGCAAAAAAACTCCTTCCTTGGATCGACGGACTCCTTGAGGCCAGCGAAAAACACTTCGCCGCTACCGGAAAACCGCTTTTCAGCTCACACATGATCGATCTTTCTGAAGAACCACTTCACGAAAACATCGAAATCTGTAAAGAATACTTAGCGCGCATGAGCAAAATGAATATGACGCTCGAAATCGAACTCGGAATTACCGGTGGCGAAGAAGACGGCGTTGATAATTCAGACGTAGACAGCTCTAAACTCTACACCCAACCTGAAGAAGTAGCTTACGCCTACGAAGAATTGATGAAAGTGAGTCCGCGTTTTACCATCGCAGCCGCTTTCGGAAACGTACACGGCGTGTACAAACCAGGAAACGTAAAACTGACACCAAAAATCTTGAAAAATTCGCAAGATTACGTACAGAATAAATTCAATACCGGTCACAATCCTGTTGATTTTGTATTCCACGGCGGTTCGGGTTCAACACTCGAAGAAATCCGCGAAGGAATCAGCTACGGCGTGGTAAAAATGAATATCGATACCGACCTGCAATTCGCTTACACCGAAGGAATTCGCGATTATATGGTTAACAACATTGAGTACCTTAGAACGCAAATCGGTAACCCAACCGGCGACGATGCTCCAAACAAAAAACACTACGATCCGCGTAAATGGGTTCGCGAAGGCGAAGTTACTTTCATCAAACGTTTGGAAGAAGCATTTGCCGACTTAAATAACGTAAACACCCTCGCTTAATTTTAAAATTCTCGTCTTATGGCATGGTTTAAAAGAACAGAAAAGGGAATTCAAACGCCTACTGAAGATAAAAAAGACGTTCCGAAAGGACTTTGGTACAAATCGCCTACCGGAAAAATTATCGACGCCGATGAACTCGCTCGCAACTTATACGTAAGCCCCGAAGACGGCTTTCACGTGCGTATCGGAAGTAAAGAATATTTCGAAATCTTGTTCGATAACAACGAGTTTAAAGAACTCGATGCGAAAATGACTTCTAAAGATCCGTTGCACTTTTTCGACACGAAAAAATATTCCGACCGACTCAAAGACGCACAGGAAAAAACCAAATTGAAAGACGCCGTTCGTACTGCCGTTGGTAAGTCGAAAGGAAAAGACTTGGTGGTTTGCTGTATGGATTTTGCCTTCATCGGAGGTTCGATGGGCGCGGTTGTTGGCGAAAAAATTGCCCGCGGTATCGATTACGCAATCAAAAACCGTTTGCCTTTTGTGATGATCTCTAAATCGGGCGGCGCGCGTATGATGGAAGCAGCGTATTCGTTGATGCAGCTCGCCAAAACATCGGCTAAATTGGCACAGTTGGCCGAAGCGCAATTGCCGTACATCTCGTTGTGTACCGATCCAACTACCGGCGGAACTACTGCTTCGTACGCCATGTTGGGCGACGTGAATATCGCCGAGCCGGGAGCCTTAATCGGTTTTGCGGGTCCGCGTGTAGTAAAAGACACCACCGGAAAAGATTTACCCGAAGGTTTCCAAACGTCGGAATTCCTGCTCGAGCACGGTTTCCTCGATTTCATCGTTCAGCGCAAGGAACTCAAAAACAAAATCAACCTTTTCATCGATTTAATTCAAAATCAAGAAATCAGATAAAAACGATCGACTCTCCGGAGTCGATTTTTTTTTGCACGAGCTTTTCGATCTTTAAAATGTTTTCTGTTTTTTTGGGCGTTCCCCGCACTTTTTTCCGGCAGGCCTTGGG
>CALRVY020000085.1:0-12074 GCA_943371725.1 Pseudanabaena sp. UWO311
AGGCCTACACCTAACGTAAGTTTGGTTTTAATTTTCATCTACGAAAGTATAACGAGATCGATATGACTGGAAGACAACTTCTTAAGCAACTGATTAAAAATATTGGTCAACAAAATAATGCGCAGCAAGCTAAAGTGTGGCTTTCCAATGCAAATGGTTGTAATTTTTCGCAATTCAGCTTGTTCGATTATGGTTTTGGCAACCGAAGCACTTTCAATTTTAATGATGTCGGCTTTTAATTCGGTTGCTAATTTAAAATGATTGATTAAATGTCGTTGCTTGTCGAGCGGTATTTTACTCGGACTTTCAGCAGGAGTTTGCACATACAGCACGTACCATTTGCTATGGTAGTAATTGGCCAAACGCGCGGTTTTTCGGATTACGGTTTTGGCTGTTTTGTCGTTACTGCTGATACACGCCATAAAGCGCTCGTGTTTTATGGAATTTGGTTTGGTGATTTCAGTTTCAACTTTTCGTTCGACTTGCGAAGCTACTTCCTTGAGAGCGAGTTCGCGGAGCTGCAAAATATGTTCGCTTTTAAAAAAGTTATTGAGTGCCCAAGGAATTTTCTCTGCGGTATAAATCTTCCCCTCTTTCAGTCGCGTGATCAATTCATCGGCGGTTAAATCGATGTTTACGACCTCATCGGCTTGAGCCAAAACGCTGTCGGGCACACGTTCTTTAACATCTACACCCGTGATTTCCTTGATTTCCTGATGCAAACTTTCAATGTGTTGAATATTCACCGCCGAAATAACATTAATTCCGGCGGAGATTATTTCAAGAACGTCTTGCCAGCGCTTTTCGTTCTTACTTCCTTCCACATTAGTGTGCGCCAACTCATCAACAATAACCACTTCAGGCCGTAAATTAATGATTGCCTGCACGTCGAGTTCTTCTAATTCTTTGCCTTTGTAGAAAATTTTACGTCGCGGAATTAGTGTTAAACCCTCAAGTAATTCGTGTGTTTCTTTGCGGTTGTGCGTTTCGATAAAACCAATTTTAACATCGATACCGTTCGTCATCAACGTTTTAGCTTCTTGCAGCATCCGATACGTTTTACCTACACCGGCACTCATTCCGATGTAAATTTTGAACTTTCCCTTCCGAGATTTTTTAATCAAGTCAAGGAAATGCTGTACGGTTTTATCTTTTTCGGTCATATCAAAAAGAAAATGCTAAAGCTGTGGTAATAAGATAGTTTTGCGGAGCTGGAGCGTCATCGTAGGTATAAATCCGATCTTTAGAGCTAAATCCGCGTGCTTCGATACGCCAAACAGCATTGGTCGTAATTTGATAATCGTAATTTACGGAATAACTTGCCGTTTGAAAACCGTTGGGCGAAGTGGTTGCGATAATTACTTGATTTTCATCGTTGTAATATTCGGCTCGTACAGCGAGTGTCGACTTTGAACTCAGCACATATTTTCCGATTAAAACTGGCGAATACCACGAGTGATAAGTTTTACTTTTTTTGGCTGTTTGCTGTGCGCCAATATCAAAACCTGCAATTAATCCGAATTTATCTGTGAGTTGAAATTGTCCGTAGAAGTTGTGGAAGTAGCGCATTTTACGTTCAATATCTGGCGAATCGCTTCCTACAAAAGAACTACTATTGAGCGTAACTTTCGCATTGGGTTTGAAGGTAATTTGATGTCCGAACGCTAACGTATTATTGCCTTCCACACGCTGAATACGTTGCCAACCGTTGAGCAACAAGCCACTTACAAACCATTTCCCTGACGGGGAAGTATAGGAAACTTTGACACCACTTTCGTAATACGGAGAATTATCGGCGAGAATACTGCGCGTTAGATTCCAACAGTCTTTTCCAACGGCACTTTCAAAACCGATGTGCGAAGCAAAAATCCCTGCATCGATCCACAAATTTTTGTTTTCGGATAGCTTAACTCCGACGTTTGCTTCAAAGATGTTTTGTAAGGTGGGCGATTCGGAAGCTAGATTTGCATCAGCATACGTTCCTGCCATTACAGCTAAATTTCCGCGTAAACGCTCGGATGAATACGCAGCCTTCACAAATCCTAAATTCAGATTTACTTCGTTGTGTTTGTTGTGGGAATAGACTCCCGCTGGACGCAAATGATCGTCTGGGTTTGCAAAATCGTATCCGTAGTAGGCTTCCAGATATCCGCTAAATGTTAGGTTTGAAGGCTTGGATTCGGTTTGCGAGTACAAACTTCCGCTCAGCGCGAAAAATATAGGTAAAATTAATTTTCTCATGATTTTATTTCAGCTTGTCGAGTGCTGCATTTAATTTAACAACGTTGATTTTTGTGGTTCCGAAAACACCTAAAAACGGCTTTTCGATATGTGCTTCGACCAATTTTTTCAATTTTTCGATTTCAATGTTACGAACTTTTGCGATGCGATTAACTTGAATTTGTGCGGCAGCCACAGAAATATTGGCATCTAAACCACTTCCACTTGCCGTAACTAAATCCGAGGGAATATCGCTCTTTTTCAAACCTGGATTATGAGCCAATAGTGTATCAATTCGGGATTTCACAGTTGCTAAATACTCCGGATTTGATGGTCCTTTGTTGCTTCCGCCCGAAGCTGCTGCGTTGTAATCGACTGCCGATGGGCGCGACCAAAAGTAACGATCAGTCGTAAATGCTTGTCCGATATTTTCATAGAAGCCTGACTCATTTTTGGCAAAAGCTCTGTCTTCCGGAACTAATTTTGAAATTCCGAGAATAGAAAGAATATAGAGTCCGCAGAACAAAAAGGCACAAACGGCAGTTAGGCGCAACCCAATAAGAAATGGTGTTTTCATGGTGTTTTTAGATGAAGAGTGAAACTAAAAGATCGATGGCTTTGATTCCAATAAAGGGAACGAGAACGCCTCCGAGTCCGTAAATCAATAAATTTCGTCGAAGTAATGCGCTGGCACCAATTGGTTTGTACGCTACTCCTTTCAGCGCAAGCGGAATTAGCATAGGAATAATAATGGCATTAAAAATCACCGCAGATAAAATCGCACTTTCGGGACTGTGCAATTGCATGATGTTTAGCCCTTGCAAAGCCGGAATGCCCATAATGAACAAAGCTGGAATGATTGCGAAGTACTTGGCCACGTCGTTTGCGATACTAAATGTGGTTAAAGTTCCTCGTGTCATGAGCAATTGCTTTCCGATTTCCACGATTTCGATTAATTTGGTTGGATCGTTGTCTAAATCGACCATATTTCCAGCTTCTTTGGCCGCTTGTGTTCCGCTATTCATAGCTACACCCACATCGGCTTGAGCCAAGGCAGGAGCGTCGTTGGTTCCGTCGCCCATCATCGCTACCAAGCGACCGTTGGCCTGTTCTTTCTTGATGTAGTTCATCTTATCTTCGGGTTTTGCTTCTGCGATAAAATCATCGACGCCCGCTTTTTCAGCTATGAATTTTGCCGTAAGCGGATTATCGCCTGTAACCATTACCGTTTTGATTCCCATTCTGCGTAAGCGCTCGAATCGTTCTTGGATTCCGGGTTTAATGATGTCTTGAAGTTCTACAACGCCAAAAGGAATTTCGTTTACCGAGACAACCAAGGGCGTACCACCGTTCGCCGAAATGGCTGTCACGTTCTCGAGAATTTCTTTAGGGAATTCATTCCCAGCAGCTTCGCATAATTTTCGAATGGCATCGGCAGCACCTTTTCGAATACGTTTGTTTCCCAAATCAACGCCACTGCTGCGCGTTTCGGCGGTAAAGTTTATAAAACGAGCTTCGGCAGAATAGAAATCGTGTTTGTTGACATTTGCCAATTCGATAATCGACTTTCCTTCGGGCGTTTCATCGGCCAACGAACTCAGAACTACCGCTTCTTTAAAAGCGTCGTCTGAAACGCCGATTGCTGAATAAAATCGCGTTGCTTTTCTGTTTCCGATGGTAATCGTTCCTGTTTTATCAAGTAGCAATACATCGACATCGCCCGCTGTTTCTACGGCTTTTCCACTTTTGGTAATTACGTTGGCACGAAGCGCACGATCCATACCCGCAATTCCGATTGCAGATAAGAGTCCGCCGATCGTTGTTGGAATCAAACACACAAAAAGCGAAATAAATGCTGCGATGGTGATTGGCGTGTTGGCATAATCTGCAAAAGGTTTTAAAGTTACGGTTACGATTATAAAAACGAGTGTAAATCCGGCAAGTAAAATGGTTAATGCAATTTCGTTTGGCGTTTTTTGCCGACTTGCGCCTTCCACTAGAGCAATCATTTTATCGAGAAAACTCTCGCCTTGTTCGGTAGTTACGCGCACAATAATCTTGTCGGAAAGCACTTTTGTTCCGCCAGTCACTGAACTTTTATCGCCACCAGCTTCGCGAATTACCGGAGCCGATTCACCTGTGATTGCGCTTTCATCGATTGTGGCTAAACCTTCGATAATTTCCCCATCCGCAGGAATGATATCGCCGGTTTCGCAAATAAAGACATCATTTTTTTGGAGATCAGACGATTGAATTTCTTCTAGTTCAATTTTATCCGAATTCGTAAAATTCCGTAAGCGTTTTGCCGGCGTTTCAGCACGTGTTTTTCGCAAACTATCGGCTTGTGCTTTCCCACGCGCTTCGGCGAGAGCTTCGGCAAAATTGGCGAATAAGAGCGTAAGGAAGAGAACAATAAAAACAGTTAAGTTGTAGGCCAATGAGCCTTGAGATTCTGCGCCAGCGATAATCCACAAACAAACTGCAAACATCACGGCAGTACCGATTTCGACGGTAAACATCACCGGATTGCGAAACATTTTGATTGGATTGAGTTTGATGAACGATTGTTTTAAAGCTTCTATTAAGAAAGCTCTTTCATATAAAGATGCATTTTTTGCCATGAGACGTTATTTAGACATTGAAAAATACTCGGCGAGTGGACCAAGAGTTAGTGCTGGGAAAAAGGCTAGCGCTGCTAATATGGCGATTACCGCGAAAGTCATTAAACCGAAAGTTGCAGTATCTGTTTTCAGCGTACCAGCGCTTTCCGGAATGTAGTTTTTTGAGGCCAGAATTCCGGCAATGGCAACGGGTCCGATGATGGGAAGATAGCGTGCCAACAGCATGACAATTCCGCAGGCAATATTCCAAAACGGTGTATTGTCGCCTAAACCTTCGAAACCGCTGCCGTTATTGGCACTAGACGAGGTAAACTCGTATAACATTTCGCTAAAGCCGTGATAACCTGGATTTGCCAGCCAAGCGGAATATGTATCGGGATCGGAAGTAAATACCGCGCTTGCAAGAGCGGTTCCGGTTAAGATTAGTAGCGGATGTAAAAGCGCAATAACCATAGCAATTTTCATTTCTTTGGTTTCGATTTTCTTTCCAAGAAATTCCGGCGTTCTTCCGACCATCAAACCACTAATGAAAACCGCAAGGATTATGAATATATAGAAATTGAGAAATCCGACCCCCACTCCACCGAAGAAACAGTTTACCATCATTCCCAACATCGCGAATGAACCTGTTAACGGGGTTAAGCTGTCGTGCATAGAATTTACGGATCCGTTACTGGTGCAGGTAGTGAAAATGGCCCAAGTGGCCGATGCTGCAGAACCAAAACGAACTTCTTTACCTTCCATGCTTCCGAGCGGCTGACTCACGCCAAGATCCGCAACAGCGCTATTTCCTTGCATTTCAAAATAAACCGACGGAAGCGCTAATAGCAGAAATCCCAGTGTCATTACACCAAAAACTATGTAAGAGAATTTTCGCTTATTCACATAAATTCCCATTGCGATTATCAGTGCCATCGGAATTAACAAAATAGATACAGTTTCTACGATATTGGTAAAGTAGTTCGGATTTTCCATGGGGTTCGCCGAGTTCGGACCGTAAAATCCGCCTCCGTTAGTTCCGAGCTGTTTGATAGCAACGAAAGCAGCAACAGGTCCGCGGCTAACTTGTTGTTCGGCACCTTCGAGAGTTCTTACGGTATCTTTTCCATCGAATGTCATCGGAGTTCCGTTAAAAACCAAGATTGTTGCTACGATAATCGATAAGGGAAGTAAAATTCTGGTGCTGCTCCGTACGAAGAACGCATAGAAATTGCCCAGCGTTGTAGTGCTGCGCTCCCGCATAGATTTGAAAACGGCTGCACTAATAGCAATACCGCAGGCTGCGCTGATAAACTGCCACAACATGAGCAGTAACTGTCCGAGATAAGAAAGTCCGGTTTCGCCCGAGTAATGCTGAAGATTGGTATTGGTAACAAAACTTATAGCGGTATTGAAAGCCAAGTCGGCCGACATGGAAGGATTATTATCTGGATTTAGTGGTAAATTACTCATGTTTGTGAGAACAAGCATGGACAAGATAAACCAAGTAACGTTAATGGATAATAGGGCTATAAGCTGCTGCTTCCAGGTCATTTCCACAGAAGGATTTATACCTGAAAGTTTGTAGATTACTTTGTCGAGCGGATTAAAGATTCGATCAAGCCAGGTTTTCTCGAAGTTTAAAACTCTTGCGATGTATCTACCGAGCGGAAATGCCAGTATCACTACGGCAGCAAACATTAAAAGCGCTCCAAATATTTCTGAATTCATAATTTTATTTTGAAGTGTTTTTAGAATTTTTCGGGTTTAAGCAGCACATAACACATATAAACGAATGTGGCTATGGCGATGATGAAAAGTGCTAACATGGGATTTAGATTTTATCGAACCAGTCGATTGATTTAAACAAAACGGCGTAAATGAGTACACCAAGAACAGTGAAAAGTAAAACGGACATGATTTAGGATTTAAGATTTAGAAAAGAACTGAAAGGAAACATCTGAAAAGTCGCTCTTGAACGACCAACCATTGTAATTCGATTTTTCATTTGAAATAATTTAGAATATTCAGAGTTTGGCAAAAAGCTATCCGTTTATTTTAAAGAAATATAAAATACTGAATTACAAATACTTGTAATTTCAAAAAATAGAACTTAATGTAAAAACCCTATCATTTTGAAAGGGTCAGTCGTATCGTTTTGCAATTAACCTCCCTCATACCTGCCCTATGAAAAACAGACCACATAGGCACATAGCTAGCTTCTTCTCGCAACAAAACCTATGACCAATTTGGTTTAAAATACTGAGCACAAGGCACATTACTAGCTCCTTCTCGCAACAAAACTTATGTGCCTATGTGGTTTAAAATACTTACCACATAGGCACATAACTAGCTACTTCTCGCAACAAAACCTATGTGTCCATGTGGTATAAAATACTGACCACATAGGCACATAACTAGCTTCTTCAGGCAAAAAAACCTATGTGTGCATGTGGTATAAAATACTGACCACGTAGGCACATAACTAGCTTCTTCAGGCAAAAAAACCTATGTGTGCGTGTGGTATAAAATACTGACCACGTAGGCACATAGCTAGCTACTTCTCGCAACAAAACCTATGTGTCTATGTGGTATAAAATACTGACCACATAGGCACATAACTAGCTAATTCAGGCAACAAAACCTATCTGTCTATGTGGTTTAAAATGCTGACCATATAGGAACATAGCTAGCTACTTCACATAAGAAAACCTATGTGTCTATGTGGTTGAGGAACTGAGCAGTTCAAGTAACTTGAAAATACTGGCTAACTAATTGGTGCAAAAACAAACCAAACAAGTGTGTAACCAAGCTGTTCACTTCATAAGTGAAGATTCTTCATTTCTTAAGCCATTGTTCTGAAACAAAAAAAGTGAGATTAATCAGGCAGGTTCCTATAAAGTTCTGTTACAAACGTTTTTTGTCCTTCCCGAAATAAATTAACAACATTGAAATTAATCAAAATGCCTTTGGGAGATTTTAGTAGTTTTAGATAAGAGATAATCTGCGCTTCGTGAACAGGCAAGATTCTTTCTACTGCTTTAATTTCTACTAAAAGTGTATTTTCTATTAGAAAATCGCACCGCAAATTAGCATCTAATTCTAAACCGTTGTAAAAAATAGGCACATTAAATTGCGAGGAGTAAGAAATTTTCCTCAAACGTAATTCGTGCTCTAAACATTTTTGATAAACACCTTCGATAAGTCCGGGACCTAATTCGCGATGAACGTCTATCGCAGCGCCTATAAAATCGAAAGTCAATTGATCGAGGTAAGTTTTACTGTATGGCATATATAAATAATTTAGATTCTAAAAATAGGAAAATTATTTATCACTCACCTAACCTTTTCTATTTAATTTCAAAATTATTTAAGGTCGTATTCTTGAATTTTGCGATACAGCGTTGTTAGCGCAACTCCGAGTAACTCGGCAGTCTTTGTCTTATTACCATTTGTATAATTAAGTACTTTTTGAATGTGTATTTTCTCAGCGCTAGCAAGTTCAAAAGCCGACAGTGTTTTACTTTTTGCAACTGCTGTTGTTGCCGATTGAAAGTCGGCTGGAAGATGCTCGATCGTAATTTGCGAATCCGCTAGAATAACGCTCCTTTCAACAACATTTTTCAATTCACGGATATTACCTTTCCACTCGTGCGCTTGTAGGGCTTCAAAATAGTTTGGATCAACAGTTGTAATTCGTTTGTTGGTTTTCGCTGAAGACTGTTCCAAAAACAGTTTTGCAAGTGCTTCAATATCGGAATTTCGTTCGCGTAAGGGTGGTAAATGAATTTGAAAAACCGAAATACGATAAAACAAATCGGAACGAAAATTACCCCTTTGAATTTCATCATCTAGATCGCGATTAGTAGCAGCGATAATGCGCACATTTACTTTCGTTGGTGTCGAATCGCCTACGCGAATAAAACTTCCCGTTTCTAAAACTCGGAGCAATTTCGCTTGTAAATCGATTGCCATTTCACCAATTTCGTCCAAGAAAATTGTACCGTTATTGGCGGCTTCGAAAAGTCCTTTTTGATCCTTCATAGCACCAGTGAATGCTCCAGCACGATGACCAAACATTTCGCTTTCTAACAATTCTTTGCTAAAGGCAGAGCAATTTAAAGCAACGAAATTATGTTTGGATCGGTTACTGGCGTGATGAATTGCTTGTGCGAAAACCTCTTTTCCAGTTCCGGTTTCTCCAGTGAGTAAAACAGTTGTGTCTGTTACAGCAACGCGTTGTGCTAAGGCTATTGCGTCCTTAATCGGTTTTGAATTGCCTATAACCTTATCAAAAGAATGCTTATCACCTAATTGCTTTTCCAAAATAGCAATACGGCGCGATAATTCAACTTTCTCAATTGCACGGTGTACTAAGGGAATAATCTTGTTGTTATCGTCGCCTTTTGTAAGATAATCAAATGCACCATTCTTAATCGCTTGAACGCCATCGGGAATATTTCCATAAGCAGTAAGCAGTATTACTTCCGTGGATTTGTAAATTGATTTTATTTCTTTCACTAAATCAACTCCAAAAGCGTCGGGTAACTTTACATCGCATAAAACCACATCTATTTCAAGCTGATCCAGTTTTCGTATTGCCGACTTCCTGTCTCCAGCCTCATGCACTTCGAATCCTTCTAAGCTTATAATTCGAGCTAATAACGAGCGAAGTTTCTCCTCGTCGTCGATAATTAAAATTTTTCTCAATGTTCTTAGGTACTTTGATGCAAATTTAGACCAATTGTACTTAAACCTGTTCCAAAACAAATATCTTCAAACTACTTCAATTTACGGAATTTACACTATTCAAACAGCTGGCTTTAAATTTTAGCGATGAGATTACTGTATTTGTTTGAATTGAAAATCTATGGTAGTCGAATTGTCGGAGATGTCGGCTTTTAAATCGTTACCTGCCTTAAAATACCGAATTTGCTTGGGAAACTCGTTCTCATCGTTTCGACACGTAAATGAGGTATCTGTACGTTGGGTAAATGCAAACCGGGTTTCATTTTTCTCGCTGGGCATTCGAACGATATATTCCCAATTGTCTTTGTGTTTTTCCAACCGCAGCAACTCTTTAAAAACGGTATCGGTGCCTTCCAACGTATAGCCCATGCCGCGAAAAAGCGAATCGTTTATTTGTTCCCATTGTTCAAAGGTTCGCCTGCCTGCTTGCTCGTTGATTCGCTCCCAATTGCCGAGTAACCATGAAAAATGATTCTTTACAGAGTTTTGCCTATCCAACTTTTTTTCTGTGCATGAAAAAAAAATAAAACTACTGAAGAAAAAAACTACAACAGCAATCGATTTGAATTTACGACGTACCATAATTGTGTGTTTTATTTAAAATACATTGATAACTAGAAAACTAAAGTACTAAAATGAAAAATGTGAATCTAAAAAATACTTACAATTGTTTTTAAATCCTTTACCAACAAAAAAAGTCTCCCATTACGAGAGACTTTCCTATAAACCTATTGTTTTTTACATGTGAATCGGTCGGTTTGCCGAACTTGCTAAAGCCGCTTCTTTTACCGCTTCTGCGTACGTTGGATGTGCATGACTCATTCGTGCGATATCCTCTGCCGATGCACGGAACTCCATTGCAGTAACGGCTTCGGCAATTAAATCGGCTACACGAGCTCCAATCATGTGTACACCCAAAACTTCGTCGGTTTTTTCGTCGGAAAGTATTTTTACAAATCCGTCGGTGTCGCCGCTAGCACGTGAGCGTCCTAAAGCTTTGAACGGGAACGAACCCGATTTGTACGCTACACCCTTTTCTTTGAGTTGCTCTTCGGTGTAACCTACTGCAGCTACTTCTGGCCAAGTGTAAACAACTCCTGGAATCAAATTATAATTGATATGCGGATGCTGTCCGGCAATCGTTTCGGCAACAAAAACGCCTTCTTCTTCCGCTTTGTGCGCCAACATGGCTCCTGCCACAACATCGCCAATAGCGTAAATGTGTGGTTGGGCTGTTTGCAATTTATCGTTGGTTTCTACTTGTCCTCTTGCGTTTAAAGTAATTCCTGCTTTTTCTAGATTCAAAGCGTCGGTGTATGCACGGCGACCCACAGAAACCAGAGCGTAATCGCCCACAAGTTCTACGGTTTGTCCTTTGGCGTCGAGAGCCACTACTTTTACTTCGTTGCCGTTGCGCGAAACTTCTTGCACTTTATGCGACGTGTAGAATTTCATGCCTTGCTTCTTGAAAACTTTGGTTAGCTCTTTTGAAAGTGCCGCATCCATAGTTGGAATAATTCGATCCATGAATTCGACAACCGAAACTTCAGCGCCTAAACGACGATAAACCTGACCTAATTCTAAACCGATAACGCCGCCTCCGATGATCACCAAATGTTTGGGAACTTCTTTCAGTTTCAAGGCTTCGGTAGAAGTAATAATACGTTCCTTATCAATACTTATGAATGGCAAACTAGCCGGTTTACTTCCGGTAGCAATAATGATGTTTTTTGCAGATAAAACCTCCGAAGAACCGTTTGCTTTGGTAACAGAAACTTGGTGTGCATCGACAAACGAACCTACGCCTTCAAAAACAGTGATTTTGTTTTTGTCCATCAAATACTTAATTCCACTTACGTTTTGGTCGACAACTGATGCTTTGCGCGAAATCATTTTTGCAAGATCGAAAGAAACTTGTCCGCCAACCGAAATACCGTGGTCTTCCAGATGGTGAATCGCATCGTAATAATGGTGCGACGAGTCGAGCAGCGCTTTCGAGGGAATACATCCTACGTTTAAGCAAGTTCCGCCTAAAGTACTGTATTTCTCAATGATAGCAGTTGAGTAACCCAATTGTGCGCATCTGATTGCAGAAACGTATCCGCCCGGACCCGATCCAATGACTACGACGTCGAAAGTATTCATAAGTGTTTTTTTAGATTAAGCGTTGCAAATTTAGGGTTTTGAACGATTTGTTTTTGAACACAAGTCGTTTTTAGGTGCTAAAAAAAAGTGAATTTCACGTAGAGCCATATTTACGAAATTCCGTTGTCGGATTTGCTTCCACATTAAAACGCCAAAACATGCGAGCGCTTCACTTCGTTGATCTTAAAAATACTGTGCGTACTCGCGATATAATCAATGGTTGTAAGCTTCTCGACTAAGAATTTCCGATAGGCTTCCATATCACGGACGGCAATTTTTAGAATATAATCGTAGTCGCCGCTTACGTGATAACATTCCAAAACCTCGGGGAGCAACGAAACGGCCTGCTCGAAACCCGTT
>CALRVY020000086.1:0-11811 GCA_943371725.1 Pseudanabaena sp. UWO311
TCCTCCCCCGGATGCGCAAAGTCGCGAGAGTATCTTGCAAGTCAAGCTGCAACAGAAACCAACTGAGAAAGTTGATCTGGCAGCGCTTGCAAAAAAATCAGAACACTTTTCTGGTGCTGATTTAGATGCGGTTATCGATATCGCGATTGAACAGAAGTTAGAACAAGCCTTTGTAGATGGAATTCCGAAGCCGTTGAACACCAACGATTTGATTGACGCGCTCAAAAAGCACAAACCCAGCACTCAGGAATGGTTTGCAACTGCAAGAAACTTCGCCTTATTTGCCAACGATTCTGGCTTATACGATGATATTTTAAACTATCTGAAAATCAAAAAATAACGGCATGGAAGAATTCGTTTTATCGAAAGTTGAAGTTTTACTGGAACAAAAGAAATATGCTGAGGCAAAAAACATGCTGGCCGATTTATTGCGACATGATCCAAATAACCCGCAGTACTTGTCGCTAATGGCCGAATTGAATCTGCAACTCGATGAGTACGGAATTGCCGAAACGCTGATTAATCAAGCGATAGTGCAAGAACCCGACAATTCGCATTTGTTTTATGTAAAATCGCGCATTGCCTCGTTGCAAAACAAATTGAATGACGCTGAAACAAACATTCAACAAGCGATCCAACTAGATCCGTACGATGCCGATTACTTTGCCATGGCTGCTAGCTTCAAGTTGGCAAAAAAAGACTTTGAAGACGCACTAGAACTAGCGAATCAGGCATTGGCCATCGATGCCGAAAATTTACTGGCGCTAAATATGCGAAGTACCGCGCTAACAAAGTTGGGCAGAAAAGACGAATCGTTTGAGACAATCGAGTATGCACTGCGCGACGACCCGAACAACTCTTATACGCACAGTAATTTTGGCTGGGGACTCTTAGAACAGGGCAATCACAAAAAGGCATTGGAGCATTTTCGAATTGCACTAATGAACGATCCAAGCTCTGAGCATGCACAATCGGGTATGCTTGAAGCAATAAAAGCTACAAATCCGATTTATCGTGCCTATTTGAAATATGCTTTCTGGATGGGCAATCTGCAGGGAAAACTACAATGGGGTTTCATCATTGGCTTTTACCTAGCACAAAAGATTTTGAAAAGCCTTGCAGAAAACAATCCAGCACTATCGCCTTACATCACGCCGATTTTAATTGTTTTAGTCTTGTTTGCATTGTCAACCTGGATTATAAATCCTTTAAGCAATTTAGTATTGCGGTTTCACAAGTTCGGGAAGTACTTACTAGATCAAGACGAAACAAAAAACGCAAATTTGATTGCAATTTGTGCTGCGACTAGTATTCTTAGCGTATTACTTTTTTTAATCTTCAAAGTGAATGGATTTATTGTATTGGCAGTTTTTGGTTTTAGCATGATGCTACCTTGCGCAAACTTTTTCTCAACGTTGCAGTACAAAAACATCTTGAAAGTGGGGGCAATTATTATTGGTATATTTGGTTCATTAGCTGTAGTTTCAACATTCTCTAATGGAGTTTTATTTAGTGCATTTGCAGGATTGTATGCGGTGCTATTTATAATTTACCAATTTGTTGCAAACAAGTTAATCATCGACGAACAAAACGGAAATTAGTTTTTTCTGGGCGTTCCGACGGCATGCGTTTGGTGGGAGTTCATCGCCGCCGTTGGGCTTTCTGCTTATCCCGATTGCTATCGGGTGTTGCGGCATAAATACCACCGCAAAACAGGCTTTTCGCTGCGCCCGAAGCTTTAGCAGAACTGACCGAAGGTAATCCCTAACGCGGAAACGCGTACTAAACGTTTTGTTATCATTTTGTATTTGGTTGTACAGTTGGCGAAACCTTTTCTTGGATGCTGTACAACTTTATTTTGGCGCACAGATCTCACGGAATTCACAGAATTTAAAACCAAAAAACCAACACCTTTTACTTAAGTTAAAATATTGATTTTTTATACTTTAATCAAAGTAATATTGCAATATTACGTATGAATTTTCGCAAAGCCGCAAGTTCTTCTATTTCCCTTTTTTTAAAAAAACAAATAATTACTTTCCTGTCTTAATACTTAATACTCACATCTTAATACTTTCTGTCTTAATACTCACATCTCAATACTTAATACTTCCGTCTTAATACTTTCCCCGTGTGAGCGGGCGGAACGGCATCCTTTTTAGCGTACGGGATTTCCACCAAATGTTTGCTAAAAAGATACAGTGGAGCACGCGACGGCACCACTACTACGCGGCGAAGCCACCACTGCGCCGGCACACCCAAATAAAATATAATTGCTTGATTATCAATATTTAATATATTTTTTTGAATAGCGAAAAATATTTTGAACATTGTTCAATAAAACTTACCTTTGTTGCATGAACAGCGTTACGCGTCGAGCGAAAGAAAAAGAAGCCTTAAAAGCCCTTATCTTGAAAGGTGCTAAAAAACTCTTCCTAGAAAAAGGGATTGAGCAAACGACGCTGCGCAATATTGCCGATGAAATCGATTACAGCGTTGGAACGATTTACGTGTATTTTAAGGATAAAAACGACATATTACACTCGTTGCACAGTATTGGATTTCAAGAACTTGGAGCACACTTTACACCGCTATTTAGCATTGCCGATCCGATGGAACGACTGCGAAAAATGGGGATGCTTTACATCAAATTTGCGCTTGAAAATAGCGAAATGTACGACCTCATGTTTAATGTTAAAGCACCTATCGAAAGTTTGGAAGATTGCGTCGAAAAAACCGACTGGGACGAAGGTGCAAACACCTTTGGTGCGCTAAAACAAACCGTAGCGCAATGCTTAGAACAAGGACATTTTGCCAATCATCAACTCGAACCGCTGTCGTTCATGATTTGGAGCACCGTTCACGGAATGTGTTGCCTTAAAATTCGAAACCGAATCAACGGCGTGAAGTTTGAACATCCGGAAAGCATCCTCTACGACGGCTACAACGAAATGATAAAAATGCTGGAGAAATCCTGATTTTTTTTGACCTAAAAAATGAACATAGTTCAAATATTAAACAATGTTAAAATGAAAGAAACTATCTTAATTACAGGCGCTTCCTCCGGCATCGGATTTGCAATGGCGGAAATCCTGGCAACCAACTACCGCTTAATTATGGTTGCACGCAACGAGCGTAAACTCGAGCAAGCAGCCGCTCTTATCCGCACCTTACACCCCAACGCGCAAATTCTGACGCACCACTGCGATATTGCCGTTCGTTTTGAAGTAGAGAACTTATTCGATTCCTTGCAAGAGCAGAAGATTGAAATCGATATGCTCGTAAACAATGCTGGAATTGGCGTTTACGGGAAATTTACGGAAACGCGCTTCGAATCCGAGTGGGAAATGCTACAGGTTAATGTCGCCGGACTTTACACTATGTCTAAGCTATTTGGTTGCGAAATGGCGAAACGGAAAAAGGGTAGGATTTTGAATGTTACCTCTCTACTCGCCTTTCTTCCCTTTCCGTATTTTTCAACATACTCGGCAACCAAAGCATTCGTTTTGGCATTCAGTGAAACGCTAGCTGCTGAATTCGCGAATGAGAACGTCGTTGTAACCACACTTTGTCCGGGACCTGTTGACACTCCGTTTCAAACGTCCGAAATGCTGCAAACCAACGCTTACAAAACCAACAAACCGATTAGTGCAGAAATCGTAGCAAAGCAAGCTGTGAATCTGCTTTTAAACGGAACTGGTAAAAAAATTCCCGGATTTCAAAATTGGTTCATCTCGAATCTGCCGCGCATTACTCCCGACTTTCTTATGATGAAAATCAAAAAACATTTAGCCTCACCAACAAAAAATTAATTCCCTAAAGACAAGAATATGAAAACTATCCTAACGCTCTTTTTGAGCTTATTTGCACTGAGCTTCTACGCTCAAAACGGCCTTGTAAAAGGCGTTGTAATCGACAAGCTAACTGAAACTCCTATTCCCGGGGCTACCGTTGTTTTAACTACTGCGAATTTAGAAACGATTAGCAACGAAAACGGCACATTCGAAATTGATAAAGTACCGTTAGGTCGGCACAGTTTAACCGTATCATTCGTGAGCTATATGCCTGTAACCATTCCAAACATTGAAGTTAACGCTGGAAAAGAAGTAATACTAACGGTGGCGTTAACCGAAAATTTGACAACACTCGATGAAGTGGTCATCAAACAGCAACCGGGAAAAATAAAAGCGTTGAACAAAATGGCGGCAGTATCGGCCAGGCAATTTAGCACGGAAGAAGTGAACCGTTACGCAGGCGGACGCAGCGATGTGGCTCGCCTTGTAACCAATTTTGCAGGTGTTGCCACCGCTAACGACAGTCGCAACGACATAGTAGTACGCGGTAATGCACCTACTGGTATGCTTTGGCGTTTAGAAGGCGTCCCGATTCCGAGTCCGAATCACTTTTCAACAGTTGGCACCACGGGAAGTCCGGTTTCGGCACTAAATCCGAACATGATTGCAAACTCAGACTTCCTCACCTCAGCTTTTCCGGCTGAATATGGAAATGCATTGAGTGGCGTTTTCGACTTAAATCTGCGCAAAGGAAATAACAAAACGTACGAGTTTTTACTTGGAGCAGGTGCTTATCCCGGAGCCGAATTTATGGCTGAAGGTCCGCTTTTGAAAAACGATGGCTCATTCTTGGTTGCAGCGCGATACGGAATTGCAGGTTATCTGGGCGGTGCCGGCACTGGCGCGGCAATTCCAAATTATAACGATGTGGCTTTCAATCTCGACTTTGGAAAAACAAAAGCTGGAAACTTTACGTTCTTTGGAATTGTTGGTTTTTCTGACATCGATTTTTTGGGTCGCGATGCCGATGACGACGATCTTTTCTCTGCAAAAGATGCTAACCAATTCGTAAAATCTAACTTTTTTGTAACTGGAGTTACGCACAAAATTTCTTTGAATTCGAAAACATTTATCAAATCAAATGTAGCTTTTGGAGGCTCAGCAAATACGTACGACGAAGAACGCATTTACTTTCTCGGGCAACCACAAGAAGTTACTTTACCATTTACTACAAACGACAACCAAGATTATCGATTTACGGTGAGCAGTTTCGTAAATTCTAAATTATCGAAACGCGTTTTACTTCGTGCTGGGATATTATGGGAACGTTTTGAGATTGATTACAGTTTAACGAGTCGCGACCGACAATCGGATTCAGATAACGATGGATTTCAGGATTTTAACTCCATTTACAAAACCGTCGGAAACTACAATATTGTGCAGCCTTACGCACAAACGCAAGTTCGTATTTCGGATAAGTTCACATTTAACGGCGGACTCCACAGTCAGTATTTTTCATTGACTGAAGAGCTGAAAATTGAGCCACGAGCGTCGTTAAGCTATGCTGTTACAAACAACAGTACAATTAATTTTGGTTACGGATTACACCACCAAAACGTTCCTGCGCCTCTCCAATTTCAGAACGAAAATGTAAACGGCACTTTGGTGCAAACTAACCGTAATCTGGAGTTGGTTTCGAGTAACCACTACGTATTCGGATTTGAGCAGCGATTGGGAACCAACTGGCGCGCCAAAGCCGAAATTTACTACCAAAGCATTAGTAATGCCGCGGTAGAACGTACGCCGAGCAGCTACAATTCGCTTACCGAAGGAGCCGATTTTGGTTTTTCAACTGATAAAGTATCGCTGGTAAGCAACGGAACCGGACGAAATCAAGGTATTGAACTTACGCTAGAGAAATTTTTTAGCGACGGATATCACGCGTTAATTACCGGTTCGTTTTTCGATGCTACGTATAAAGGAAGCGATGGTATTGAACGTAACTCGCCTTTTAACAATCAATATGTGGTAAATGCCTTAGCAGGTAAAGAGCTGAAAATCGGAAAGTTGAAAAAGAATACTTTGTCGTTTGACATGAAACTGACAACATCTGGCGGACGCTTTTACACACCAGTTGATTTAGAAGCTTCGCAGGCAGCAGGATTCGAAATTAAACGCGATGACATTGCATTTAGTGAGCAGTACCGCCCGTATTTTCGACTCGATTTACGTACTGGATTCAAGTTTAACAGCTCTAAGCGCAAGAGCTCGCATTTGATTTACTTGGAATTGCAAAACGTAACCAATCACGACAATATTTTCATCGCACGTTACAACCGACTAACGAATCAGGTTAACGAGGTAAATCAAATTGGATTCTTTCCGGACTTTGGCTATCGATTCCAATTTTAAAGAAAATCACAAGGAGAACCGCTGCATTTCGTAGCGGTTTTTTTAAGGTGTTCCGGCGGAATACGTTTGGTTGGATGCTGTACAACTTTTTTTGGCGCTCAGAACTCACGGATTTGGCAAAATTCAAAACCTAATACCCTAAAAAATCGACAACTAATATTTTACTTAAATTAATGATTACAAGTATTTTAATCGAGGTAATATTGCAATATTACGTTTTCATTTTCACCAAGCCGAAAGGCCTTCTATTCCCCTTTTTTAAAAAACAAATAATAACTTTCCTGTCTTAATACTTAATACTCACATCTTAATACTCACATCTTAATACTTTCCGTCTTAATACTCACATCTTAATACTTAATACTTCCATCTTAATACTTTCCCTGTGTGAGCGGGCGCAACGGCATCCTTTTTAGCGTACGGGATTTCCACCAAACGTTCGCTAAAAAGATACAGTGAAGCACGCGACGGCGCCACTACTACGCGGCGAAGCCACCACTGCGCCGGCACACCCAAAAAATTAAAATTCAGTTTCTTGTAGTTTTTTAATCTCGTCGCGCAATTTAGCTGCCAGCATAAAGTCGAGTTCTTTTGCAGCTTTCTCCATGCTTTTGCGCTTTTCTTTAATGAGTTTTTCGATGTCGGATTTCGACAAATACTCGGTTTTTTCCTCGGCAACCATGCGCACATTGCTCGAACTTAAATGCTCGTCGAGTTGCTTTGCCTTCGTGAAAATATTGTCTAGCTTTTTATTTAATGCCATAGGAACAACGTTATTCTCGTCGTTAAATTGCAGCTGCTTGGCTCGGCGATAATTGGTCTCATCGATGGTTTTTTGCATACTCCCCGTAATCGTATCGGCGTACATAATGGCTTTGCCGTTCAAATTTCGAGCGGCGCGACCCACTGTCTGCGTAAGCGAACGATTGCTGCGCAAAAATCCTTCTTTGTCGGCATCGAGAATGGCAACTAACGAAACTTCCGGTAAATCCAAACCTTCGCGCAACAAATTAACGCCAATCAACACATCGAAAATACCTTTTCGCAAATCTTGCATGATCTCAATACGTTCCAGGGTATCAACTTCGGAGTGAATATACCGACAACGAATATCAACTTTCGTTAAGTATTTCGACAATTCTTCAGCCATTCGTTTGGTAAGTGTGGTAACCAAAACGCGCTCGTCTTGTTCGGCTCGTTGCTGAATTTCTTCGATAAGATCGTCGATTTGGTTTTCACTCGGACGAATCTCAATAATCGGATCCAACAAACCGGTCGGACGAATAATTTGTTCCACATAAACACCGCCGCACTTTTGCAATTCGTAATCGGCGGGTGTTGCCGAAACGTAAATAACTTGATTTTGCAGCGCTTCAAATTCTTCAAATTTCAGAGGCCGGTTATCCATCGCTGCTGGTAAGCGAAAACCGTATTCCACGAGATTTTCCTTCCGACTGCGGTCGCCACCATACATCGCACTTACTTGCGAAAGCGTTACGTGACTTTCGTCGACAACCATCAAATAATCTTTGGGAAAGTAATCGAGCAAACAGAACGGTCGCGTTCCAGGCAGTCGACCGTCGAGGTAACGCGAATAGTTTTCGATTCCGCTGCAATAGCCGAGTTCGCGTATCATTTCTAAGTCGAAATTGGTACGCTCTTCTAAACGTTTTGCTTCGAGATTTTTTCCAATCGAATTAAAAAAAGTGACTTGTTTCACCAAATCTTGCTGAATCTCCCAAATGGCGTTTTGCAAGACGTCGGGCGAAGTCACAAACATATTGGCCGGATAAATGGTGAGTCTGTCGTATTTCTCGATACGAACACCCGAAGTAGGATCGAAACGTTCGATGTCTTCAATTTCATCGCCAAAAAAGTGAATGCGAAAAGCATCGTCGGCGTAACTCGGAAATACTTCTACGGTATCGCCTTTAATACGAAAAGAACCGGGTTTAAACTCGGCTTCGGTTCGAGCATACAAGCTTTGAACTAAGGCATGTAATAGTTTTGTTCGAGCCAAACGCTGGTTTTGTTCGAGCGGGATTACATTTTTTTGAAATTCTATCGGGTTTCCGATACCGTACAAACACGAAACGGAAGCAACAACCAGCACATCGCGTCGTCCGGAAAGCAGCGAAGCGGTAGTGCTCATTCGCATTTTTTCGAGTTCTTCGTTTATTGATAAGTCTTTTTCAATGTAAACACCCGTCACCGGCATAAAAGCTTCCGGCTGGTAATAATCGTAATACGAAACGAAATATTCAACGGCATTGTTCGGAAAGAACTCTTTGAACTCGGCATAAAGTTGGGCTGCAAGCGTTTTGTTGTGCGCTAAAACTAAGGTAGGTCGCTGCACTTCTTGAATGACGTTTGCAACGGTAAAGGTTTTTCCAGAACCGGTAACACCTAATAATGTTTGAAACTTCTCACCCGAGTGAATTCCATTCGCCAAAGCGGAAATAGCTGCGGGTTGATCGCCTTTGGGAGCATAGTCGGAAACAACATTAAACTTCATAGCCGCAAGATAACTAAACGATTTGCTAAAAATTGCTAAACCTATTCTAAAACAAACTAATTTTCACAAAAAAAGGAATTGAAAACCTATCTAAAAAAGAAGCGATTTTGGCTGTTAACGCTCTGTGTAAGCTATTTAGTATTTTGTCAAAGTTGCATGACTATGCGCATGTCGAAAAATGAAACAGCTGATTTTTTTAAAAAAGCTGGACAATCTTATGCATCTTCAGAAATTGAAATAAACACATACACGATGCATGCAGTTAGCTGTGGCGATAAGTCGAAACCTGCACTCGTTTTTATTCATGGTTCGCCGGGAAGCTGGGACGCTTTCAAATCGTATTTAGTAGATAAACGCTTACTGGAAAAGTACTATTTGGTTTCTATTGATCGACCTGGATTTGGATATTCCGACTTTGGAGAAGCGCAACCGCTGGCATTTCAAACGGCTTTAATTCATGAAACACTGCAAAAATTAAATCTAAAAAATATCAGTTTGGTTGGCCATTCGATGGGCGGTCCGATCGTTTGTGATTTGGCAGCACAGCATACGGAACGTTATGAACGAATTTTCGTTTTAGCAGGTTCGGTAGATCCGGCGGCGGAAAAACCAGAGAAGTGGCGGAAAATTATCAAAAGTAAAGCGGTTCGGTATTTTGTTCCAACTGCTTTACGAGCATCCAATGACGAACTATTTTGGCTAAAAACCGATTTGTACGACTTGGAAAATCGGCTCAAAAAAATAGTTGCTGCTGTTACCATTATTCACGGAACTAACGATCGATTAGTGCCTTACAGCAATGTTGCATTTTTGAAAAACGCCCTGTTAAATGCTAAAAATCTAGATATAATCACGATTGATAAAGCAGATCATTTTATTCCGTGGACTCACTACGAAGAGATCGTAACTGCAATTTTAGCTGCTAATCCCGGAAATAAATAGTTTACACGACCGTTAATTTAATTCCGTACACTTTAACAAACTCACAAAAAATTGCATTAAACTGGTTTGTAAAAAAGTGTAAACTAAGTAATTTTTTTTATTTGGGCGCATCGGCAAAACAATCAGTGGAAAAGCATCCTTACGGTTTTGCCGTCCTGCTTTCGCTTATAGTCCTCGCTTCGTTGCCCGATTAGCATCGGGACTCGCTGCGGGCTATTCCGCTCAATCAGTTGCGCGACAGACGTCCGTACGAAAACGATACCAACTGGCAGTAATTTCAAAATTCTTATGATATTAACGATCAGTCGTTTCTCGAATCCGTGGATACTAGCGCCTTTTCGTTCGGCTTGCCAAGAATTAGAGCTATCTTTGCAAAAAAGTAACTGATGTCAACGTTCACCGATTTTAACTTACCTCCTAGCTTAATGCAGGCTATCGAAGATTTGGGGTTTTCAAATCCTACGCCTATTCAAAGCGAAGCTTATCCAATAGTGTGCTCCGGCAGAGACGTAATGGGAATCGCACAAACAGGAACAGGGAAAACGCTGGCTTATTTGATTCCTGTTTTAAAGATGTATCAGTTTTCGCGATCACTAAATCCAAAAATTGTGATTTTGGTTCCTACGCGAGAACTTGTAGTACAGGTAAACGAAGAAGTCGAAAAACTTACAAAGTATATGTCGATTCGAAGTTTAGCTATTTACGGTGGCGTAAACATCAACACCCAAAAAACCGCAATTTATGAAGGTGTTGACATCGTTGTGGGCACACCCGGAAGAGTTATGGATTTAGCTCTTGATGGTGTTTTGCG
The DNA here is from genome assembly GCA_943371725.1 of Pseudanabaena sp. UWO311. Classification (GTDB taxonomy): domain Bacteria; phylum Bacteroidota; class Bacteroidia; order Flavobacteriales; family Flavobacteriaceae; genus Flavobacterium. Next base: position 10,475 of record CALRVY020000086.1, read on the forward strand.
TTTAGACGAGGTTAATAAACTAATCATCGATGAATTTGATGAATTGCTGAACTTAGGGTTTAAATCGCAACTAACGTCGATTTTTTCAATGCTAAAACGAAAACGACAAAATATTTTGTTTTCGGCTACCATGACCGAAGAAGTTGACGATATGTTAGAGGATTACTTTGACTATCCTACTGAAGTTTCTTTAGCGCCAAGTGGAACTCCAATTGAACTTATAGTACAGGAAGTTTACGATTTACCTAACTTCAATACGAAGTTAAATCTGTTAAAGCATTTACTGACAAATGGAAATTTCGAACGGTACTTAATTTTTGTCAATAACAAGCGAATGGCTGATTTAGTTTTCGAAAAATTAAGCGACACATTTGGTACTGAATTAGAAATCATACATTCCAATAAAACACAGAACTACAGATTAAATGCGATCCGAGCGTTTCAAGATGGAGCAGTTAAAGGATTGATTACTACCGACGTTATGGCTCGCGGTCTCGATATCCGAAACATAACACATGTTATTAATTTTGAGTTTCCAGAGCAGCCTGAAATTTACATTCACAGAATTGGTAGAACGGGGCGCGCGGGACATGGCGGAAATGCAGTCTCTTTTTGCGGACCAAAGGATCAAAACGCACGACTTGAGGTTGAAATTTTAATGAATCAAGAAATTCCGCAAGTTGCAATTCCGTCTGTTGTTGAAATTTCCAAAGTACTTAACGCCTGGGAGAAAGAGCAAAAGTTTAAAAAAGAGGCAAAACGGCCTGCATCAACAAAAACCGGCGCGGCCTTTACCGAAAAAAGCGCCAAAAACAAAAAAGTAAATTTAGGTGGACCTTCTAAAACGAAAAAGAAAACACACGGATCCATAAATCGAAATTTACTAAAAACGCAGGCAAAAAAGAGGAAGAGTAAAGGGTAAGGTTCCCTTTCGATTCGCGGGAGTGTTCAATAAACTGTGTCAACTATTAGTTTTCCGTTTCCCATGTAAATTTCCTCAACAAATTGAAATAATTGTTTGTAGCTGCTTCATAGCACATTAAATCACTCTTAACAGCGCGAAAATAGCCAACGCTGGCTCTTCCCAATTTTTAAAGACTGTAGCAAACTGCACAGACTGCATTCTGATGAATTCTATCGGTGTTGCACATCCATAAAGAGTCTCCAGAGTGTTAAAACGAAAAAACCAACCTTCAACTCTACAAAAGTTTAGAACTCTACAAGAGTTTGGAACTCTTGTAGAGTTTTCACCAAAAAAAAGAACCCCAACCTTTTGGGTTGGGGTTCATTAAAGAAAGGCGACGACATACTCTCCCACGGATGCAGTACCATCTGCG
>CALRVY020000087.1:0-11717 GCA_943371725.1 Pseudanabaena sp. UWO311
ACGGAAAAACCGCACATTTCAAAAAAATTCAAGGTTTAAAGATGAAATGATTTAGGGAGCACAAAGTTTCTCAAAGTTTTCACGATGAACACCATGTTTGCATTGAACACGCTCATGTAACAGCATTTTAAGCGCACAGAAAACGCCGAAGCTCGCAGAATTTTGTGGAGTGTTTGGTTGGCGATGAAAACACAGAACGTGTCAAACCACCAAAAAATCGCACCAGCCTTCGACAAGCTCAGGCTCCGACGATACGCGGGTTCGGGAGGTTAATAGAAACGTCAAGTGGTGAAATTATCAAAGTCTTAATACTCAAATCTTAATACTAAAAAGTCTTCGCACCCAGCCTTCGACAGGCTCAGGCTCCGACGATACGTGGGTTTGGGAGGTTAAAAGATACGTTAAGTGGTGAAATCATCAAAGTCTAGCTTCTCGTGTCTAGCTTCTAAAAAAAGATACGTTAAGTGGTGAAATCATCAATCCCGATAGCTATCGGAACTCGTTTCTATCCCGATAGCTATCGGGACTAGCTTCTAAAAAAGGATACGTTAAGTGGTAAACGTTACGAAATCTTAATACTTAATACTCCCATCTTGAAACTTACTAGACACGTCAAGTGGCGAACGTCACGATCCTGATATCGATCGGGAGCAGTGAAAAACGCGAAATGCCGCCCAAAAGAGAAGCTTTCGCGTTAATTAAACTGGTTTTAAAGCACCTTTATTTTGGCGCAACTCCGAGCTTGGTTGCTTCGCGGCGGGCAATTGGAATTTGTTTCTGAATATTCGCTATTCGGGTACTGTTCGATGGGTGGGTGCTCATAAATTCAGCCGGTTCTTGTCCGCCCGATTGTGCCGCCATGCGTTGCCAAAACGGAATGGCTACATCGGGATTATAACCTGCAATGGTCATTAAAATGAGTCCAATTTCATCGGCTTCGGTTTCGTGACTTCTGGAGAAAGGTAAGAGAACGCCGAATTGTGCACCAGCTCCGTACGCTTGCATAGCCAAGGCTTGTGTTTGTTGCGATTGTTCGGCAACAGCAAAACCGACAACGTTTGCACCCAACTCTGCCAACATTCCTTTACTCATACGTTGCTGCCCATGATTTAAAAGGGCGTGCGCCACTTCGTGTCCCATGACAACAGCCATACCAGCTTCGTCTTTCGTAATGGGTAAGATTCCGGTGTAAAACGCAATTTTTCCGCCAGGCATGCACCAAGCATTCACTTCTTTACTGTCGATTAGTCTGAACTCCCACTGATAGTCTTTCAAAACAGCGCTTTGTCCGCGAGCTGCCAATAATTTCTCGGCTGCTACTCGAATTTTATTTCCAACGGTTTCAACGCGCTTTGCATCGGCAGTTCCTGTAATCACTTTATTGGATTTTAAAAACTGATTGTATTGCTGAAATGCTGATGGAAATAAGGTGTTATTTCCAACCAGCGCCCAATTCTTTTTTCCGGTAACCGGATTGGTAGCGCAGGCTAAAGCTAGCATCAGGAAAAGTGTTGCAACGATTATAAACTTATTCTTCATTTCAGTAGATGTTTCTGCAAAGTTAAATCTAGTTTGCGTGTCATCGTTATACTAATTGTAGAAAAAGTTATACTTCGCAATTGATTTCAAACTTTATTTCTTTAATCCTTTCGCTGCAATATGCAATTCCGTAAAATCTTTATCCACTAAAAGCTCATTTTTCCCAACTAAAACGTCTTTCAAATTCACTTCTTCGTTATCGATTTGAACTTTTCCAATCTCAAAAGGCAAACCGTAAAAGCGAACGCGGTATTTGTTGTAATCGGTAACAAATTTTCCTTCTTTGTGTTGCAGAATGGTAACTTCTTTTTCCTTTCCGCGGAAGCTAAAAGTTGAATGGCTGTAACGTCCTTTGTTGTAATCGTAGCCGTCTTGTGCATCTTCGTACAAAGTAGATTTTTCTTTACCTTCTTTGTAATACACCTCTAAACTAATTTCCTCGAATTTCTTTTCGCCAACGTATTGCTGAATCGGATAATTTGGAATGATGGCTCCTTCTTTAATAAAAATTGGAATTTCGTGATACGCTGTGCTTACCCAAAGTTCTTTTCCGCCGCAAATCCATTCGTTGGTCCAGTAATTGTACCAGTTTCCACGCGGCAAATACATGCGTCGGCCTTGCGCGTTTGGCTCTAAAATCGGACAAACGAGAATCTGATTTCCAAACAAAAATTCGTCGGTTCGGTAATGCGTTTGAATGTCTTCTTGATCAAAATACACCAAGGGTTTAAGCATCGGAACGCCGTCGTTTACATAATCCCAAAACATGGTGTACAAATACGGAAGCAGTTTATAACGGAGTTCAACGAATTTACGAGTGATGTCAACGACTTCAGAGTCGAACGACCATGGTTCTTGTTCGCCGTGATCGCCGGAAGAGTGCGTGCGACAAAACGGATGGAATACGCCCAATTGAATCCAACGTGCGTATAATTCGCCGCTTGGTTGTTCTGCGAAACCGCCGATATCTGAACCGGTAAAGCCCATTCCTGAAATCGACATTCGCTGCATTTGGATGTTGGCAATCCACAAATGTTCCCAACTGGCAACGTTATCGCCAGTCCACGACGAGGTATAGCGCTGTGCACCCGAATATGCAGAACGTGTAATAATAAATGGACGTTTCGGATACGCAAATCGCTTCACACCTTCATAGGTTGCACGCGCCATTTGCGTTCCGTAAATGTTGTGTGCTTTACGGTGGCTGCACGGATTTCCGTCGTAATCGTGGCGCACATCCATTGGGAATGTTTTGCCGGGAACTTCCATTACAGCAGGTTCGTTCATATCGTTCCAAACACCTTTTACACCAATGTCGGCGATCAATTCTTTAAACAGACCTGCCCACCATTCGCGCACTTCCGGGTTTGTATAGTCGGGGAAATTACATTCACCGGGCCACACTTTTCCTTTCATGTACGGACCGTCGGCGCGTTTACAGAAATAATCTTTCTCCAGCGCTTCTTTGTAAACCGAATATTCGGGATCAATTTTAATTCCCGGATCGATGATTACCACGGTTTTAAATCCATCTTCGGCCAGCTCGGCAACCATGCGTTTCGGATCTGGAAAATATTCTTTATTCCAAGTAAAACAACGGAAGCCTTCCATATAATCGATATCGAGATAAATACCATCGCAAGGAATTTGCAGTTCACGGAATTTCGAAGTGATTTCCTTCACTTTACTTTCTGGGTAATAACTCCATTTACATTGGTGGTAACCGAGTGTCCACATAGGCGGCATTTCCGGTTTTCCGGTCAGGTGCGTGTAGGTGGTAACTACGTCGGCCATATCCGGACCATAAATAAAGTAGTAATTCATTTCGCCACCTTCGGCCCAAAAGCTTGTTACATTTCTGCGTTCGTGTGCAAAATCGAAGCATGTACGGAAGGTGTTATCAAAGAAAATCCCGTAAGCTTTTTTGTTGTGTAAACCGATGTAAAACGGAACTACTTTATAGAGTGGTTCTTGATCTTTATGAAACGCATACTGGTCCATAGCCCAGTTTTCGACGCGTTTGCCTTTTAAATTGGAATGCGAAGCTTTATCGCCCATGCCGTAATAGCTTTCGCCATCATGAGAAATTTTACTCATTTTAACGATGTTTCCACCGAAGTGATAGTTTTCTTCCCAGTGAAAACCCGACTCGTCTTCCAGAATGATGTTTCCGTTTAAGTCGAAAATTGCCACACGCAAATCGGCTTTTCGAATCATACAAAGAACCTTATTTGTTTTAATTTGATAAACGTCTTTTCCTTCGGTTAACTCAAGAAAGTTATATCCGTGCGACTGCGCTTTATCGATCGCGTACGAAAAATCGTTGCTAAAATAGCCTTTGGTTGTGTAGCGAAACCGCAATAAACTGTCGCGCAATACGGTTACTTTCAGAATAACATTATTGCCGGTTGAGAAGAAAATAGAATCGGCTTCTTGTTTTACTTCGAGCACGGCTGAGGGATATTGATCGCCTTTATATTCAAGTTCGGTATTAGTAATCATAGGTTACAATTGGTTTGGCAAATTTCCAAAAGTAAGATTTTATAGTCTGCCTAAAAAACCAGAAAGAAACTACATCGTTTTCGTATTGAAATGTTTTTTACTGAAACGGTTCGTATCTCTAATTTGCATCGTATTCTCATTTTTTTTCGCTTGGCATTGAAGTAAATTTTTTGAGATAGATGTGAGCTACTAGCTTAAAAATGAAAGAGGCGCTTCTTTTGTAAAAAATGCATTAACAATCCAAAAAAAGATCATTCTACAGCGATTTCGTACTGGTTTTTAGATTGAACTCACGTAAAATAGCCCAATGAATTCGTTCATTATCGCATATGCTTCATCAAAAAATTGTTGCACAAAAGAAGAAGCTATTTTGCTGTTCAAGTTAAAAACAATAATAACCAGAGTTCGATTATAAATCTTTGTCCGATCGCTTGAAATCATAAAATTGTGAAATCAAAGAGCAATGAAAAGGAACAACTTCTACACTAGACAGATAAACGTCTGACTACTTCGTTAGATTTTTTTGCGATACTACGCTATCCCAAAAAATCCGCCTATTATACCAATTATCTGTTTTCTGACTTCAATTTTTAAATAGAACTCAGGTTACTAAATACCGAAAGCGGTATCCACAATTCCCAATTAATCTAAATTATTGTTTTTCAATTATTTAAAAATAAAAAAGCAGATTAAACCTCAACTATTAAAAACGAATTGAACTTCTTGTTAAAAAAAACTTGCTTTTTTTTGCAACCTCTTAACTATTGTTGCATCTTTGTATTGAAAAGTTAAACAATTATGAAACAATTTTGGCTAACTCTTTTATTAGCAGCGTTTTTTGGTTGCGATAAAGATGATAATGCGTCGATTCAAACTGTTGTTGATGGTGCATGGCGTGTGGAAACCGCTGTTGTTCGTGGCAATAATGCCGAGGTTGTTCCATACGATTGCCGAGTGACATTCGATTTGAAGAAGCAAACCGTATCGTTTGATGAAGATTTTACGATTTCTGCACTAAAGATTGAAGGTACTAATTACCAATTATCTGGTAATAATGAACGTATCAACTTCAGCAACAAGATCTTTCGATATGCACTTTCCAATAGTAAATTGATTTTATCGAGCGAAGACCAAAACCCTGACAATATGTTTGTTGTAACTTTGGGCAGAATTAGATAATGGCGTACAAAACTGAAGTCCGATTCATTTTTTTCTGATTCTTCCTGCGTAAAGTTGTACTACTAGTTAAAAACTTCTTCATCTACGCCATCAAAAACGGCATAAACCATTTTCGGGTGCGAATCCAAGTGAAAACTGTTGCCGTTCAAATCCAAAACAATAGCGCCGGCAAATCCGTCGAACTCTTTTAGTTCGTCGAAGGTTTTTTTAGTTGCTTCTTCTACCGAAAAGCCATCGGTAATTCGAGTTACAATTTTAGCAGCTACTGCTCCACTAACGATATCTTCCCCTACTCCCGTTAAACTTACAGCCGCTCGTTTATTGGCATAATTTCCGGCTACGGTTGCAGAATCTGAGATACGTCCGGGGATTTCGAATCCCTTTCCACCGGTGGAGGTTGCGACGGCTAAGCGGCCGTTTCCATCTAACGCTATGCAACCCACAGTTCCTGATCCACTACCTTTCAATTTAGCTTCGTATTCGGCGCGTCTTTGCGGAATTTCTGTGGAAAAAATCTCGAATCCTTTTGAACGAGCATAACGTGTTGCGGGTTCGCCACCCAAAACCCGATCGTCTTCTTGCATTAAAACCAACGCAACATCAATTGGATTTTTAACGTCTTCGATATTTATAACGCCGCTAAATTTTTGTGTTTCACCGTCCATTAACGAGGCACTCATTCGAATTTTGCCATCGGCTTGGATCTGTGAACCGATTCCCGCATTAAATAACGGATCGTCTTCCAATAACTTCACTGCAAAAACAACGGTTTCTAAAGCCGAATGCATTTGCAAATACGAGTAAGTTTCGCGAACTATGCAACGCAAGGCATCTTGCTTTAATTGCTTTGTGCCGTCGTCTGTAGCCGATTCAGAGAAAAAACCTCCGTGAATAAGTACTTTCATATTAATCAACTGCGGGACCTAAATCAGCTGCATACTGCGAAGCGCGAATGTGCATCTTAAAGGTATTCAAATCAAAGGTATCGTTCATACTCATAACATGAGTTACCAAATGGTTTATCGAAATAGGCTGACCCAGTTCCACTTGCGTTAAATTGGTATCTTTAATTTCACGACCGTCGACTAAAATAACGAGACCGCTGCCAATGGCTTCCATTTCTTTGTTGTTCTTGATCAAAAGTCCGGTGTCTTCTCCGAGTCCGATTCCTAAAACTTTTGGATTTCCAACTACAGCCTGAAACAAACGCCCGATTCTGCCGCGTTGTACGAAATGCGTGTCGATAATCACGCCATCAATCAAACCCAATCCGCTTGTAATTTTAACTTCCCCTTTCAGCAATGCTTCGGAACTGCTTCCTTGATAAATCATGTTGTTTGAAGCCGCAGCAGCACCCGCAGACGTACCAGCGTAGATAAAATCCTCATTCACATATTTGTGAAGAATAATTTCGTGTAAGGGCGTTCCTCCTAAAATAGACGTTAGTCGCAACTGATCACCGCCGGTAAACATCAGAACGTCGGCGTCTTGAATGCGCTGTAAAACTTCAGGATCGCTGGCCATTTCGCGCTTTTCAATATGCAAAACGTCAACATTTGAAGCACCTAGATAATTCAATGCTTTGGCATACTCTGGTCCGATTTCTCGCGGAATTTTCGAAGCCGTCGTAATTACTTCGATCCGGCTCTCGCTTTTATGCTTTGATTCGTTAATGATTCTACGCAGAATTCCTGTTTCGAAGAAATTCAAATTATTAGCTACATTCTTGTCGAAATCGGTTTCAGTAAAGCTGCCTTTATCAACAGCACCACCGATGATGATTAATTTTCCCTTAATATTCATAGTCGTTCGTGAATGGTAAAAGTAGAAAAATCAAGTTTTAAAAGAATTTGATTGTCGACATTTTTACAAAATTCTAAAAATCAGATTGATAAGCTTTCCCAATTGTCATTTTAAAGCGGAAAAGCGGGTTAGAATGTTAAAAAATGGTATTGATTTAGAACAGAAGAGCATCAGGTGTTTTAAATTTCAGATAAAATTCCGTTAATTTAGTGCACAGAAGTGGCGAGCTTTCTGTTTTCAAACTAACCAAAACTGATGATTTATGAAGATACTCAAGATTCAAGCGTTACGCGGCCCGAACATTTGGAGTGTACAAAGAAAAAAACTAATTCAAATGCGTTTGGATTTGGAGGAAATGGAAGAGTTTCCAACCAATAAAATCCCAGGCTTTAGAGAGCGCATTGAAGCGATGATACCTACAATGATTGAGCATCGATGCTCGGAAGGAACTCGTGGTGGTTTCTTTTCGCGCATTGATCGCGGTACCTGGATGGGACACGTAATTGAACACATTGCGCTTGAAATTCAAACACTGGCGGGCATGGAAACAGGCTTTGGCCGAACACGAGAAACTAAAACGCCCGGAACCTACAATGTTGTTTTTTCCTATACAGAAGAAAACGTTGGCTTGTACGCTGCCGAAGCATCGGTGCGTATTGCTGAAGCATTAATTGCTGGTACGGAATACCATATAGAAGCCGACATTCAAAAAATGCGTGAAATTAGAGAGCGCGTACGTCTGGGGCCAAGTACGGGTAGTATTGTTGAAGAAGCCGTTGCGCGCGATATTCCGTGGATTCGTTTGGGAACAAACTCGCTAGTGCAGTTGGGTTATGGCGTGAATCAAATGCGTTTTCAGGCAACGATAACGCAGAAAACGAGCCATATCGCTGTAGATATTGCTTGCAATAAAGAAGAAACCAAGCGTATGCTCGAAATGGCGAGCATTCCTGTAGCAAGCGGTGCGATTTGCGTAGATGAAGAAGACTTGCAAAGCGTGATTAGAAAAATTGGCTATCCTATCGTTTTGAAACCCTTGGATGGAAATCACGGTAAAGGAGCGTCTATCAACGTAAAAACGTACGAAGAAGCGGTTGCTGGCTTGGCTTTCGCACAGAAATACTCGCGAAAAGTTATTGTTGAAAAATTCATTTCAGGTTTCGATTTTCGGGTTTTAGTAATCGATAATAAACTCGTTGCTGCTGCCAAACGCGTTCCGGCAAATGTGGTTGGAAACGGGATAGACAACATCACAAAACTTATAGAAGAAACGAATAAAGATCCACGTCGCGGTTACGGACATGAGAATGTACTAACCCAAATTGATGTTGATCGCGATACGTTGGATTTACTTGAAAAACTAGGTTACACGCTCGAAACCATTCCTAAAAATGGTGAAATTGTGTATTTGAAATCGACTGCAAACCTTTCTACCGGTGGCACTTCCGTGGATGTTACTGACATGATGCACCCCGAAAATATTTTTCTAGCCGAACGAATTTCTCGTGTAATCGGTCTCGACATTTGCGGTATTGATATTATGGCTGAAAATCTGACACAACCTTTAAAAGAAAATGGTGGTTGTATTTTGGAAGTAAACGCTGCTCCTGGTTTTCGCATGCACTTGGCTCCTAGCGAAGGATTACCTCGAAACGTTGCTGCTCCGGTAATCGATATGTTGTATCCGCCGGGAAAACCATCACGCATTCCGATCATTGCCATTACGGGAACAAATGGGAAAACTACTACAACACGTTTGATTGCACATATTGTAAAAAACAACGGTTTTAAAGTTGGATTTACCACTTCTGATGGTATTTACATCCAGAACCACATGATGGAAAAAGGTGATACGACAGGACCACTTTCTGCTGAATATGTTTTGAAAGATCCGACAGTAGAATTTGCTGTTTTAGAGACCGCTCGAGGCGGAATTTTACGCAGCGGATTAGGCTTTAGTCGTTGCGATATTGCGATCATTACCAATATCCAAGAAGATCATTTAGGTTTGAATGACATTCACGATTTAGACGATTTAGCACGTGTAAAAAGTACCGTAGTACGAAGTGTAAAAAAGGACGGCTGGGCTATTTTAAACGCTGATGATCCGCAGTGTTTGAAAATTGCGAACGATCTTAATTGTCAGGTTGCTTGGTTTAGTATGGATGAAGAATCGGAACATGCGAAACGTTTCAGTAAAGAAGGAAAAATCGTTGCGGTTTACGAAAATGGCTTCGTTACTATTAAAAAAGGAGAATGGAAAATTCGGGTAGAACGTGCTACCTTGGTTCCGCTAACAATGGGCGGAAAAGCTAAGTTCATGATTGCAAATGTTTTGGCAGCATCGTTGGCTAGTTACCTTTGGGGATTCAAAACGGAAGATATTAGTTTATCGCTACAAACATTCATTCCGAGTGCCGCGCAAACACCTGGGCGTATGAATATTTTCGATTTCAAGAAATTCAAAGTGATGATCGATTTTGCTCACAATCCGGCTGGTTATCGCGGCGTTGAAGATTTTTTGAGTACGGTAGATGCGTCGAAAAAAATTGGAATTATTGCGGGAGTTGGCGATCGACGTGACGAGGATATTCGCGAATGTGCTACCATTGCTGCACGTATGTTTGATCATATTATTATTCGTCAGGAAAAACACTTACGTGGACGTACGGCCGAAGAAATAAACGGATTGATTTTAGAGGGAATCAATGCGGCAGAAGGACGAACAGTTACTTATGAACTCATCGATAAAGAAGTAGAAGCGATACGACACGCCATTAACTCGGCTGCCGAGGGAAGCTTTATCACTGCTTTGAGCGATGTAGTTACCAATGCTATTGATATTGTACAGCAGTATCTCGATAAAGAAAATGAGGACGGACGATCTTAACAGACAACTACCGGAACTAATTTCCTACAAACTACTGCGAAAAATGGTAGGTTGCATCGGTTTTTTACTTCCGGTGGTTTTATACATTGGTGTTATCGTTGAAAAACTGTGGTTAAACAGAACAGATCACTTGGGTTTTGTTGAAGATTTAGCGTTTTTTCAGCCCGAAAGCTCCATTAGCTTTTATTATTACACCGTTATGGGAAATGTGTTTGTAGGCATGGTTACTGCAATTGCTATATTTCTTTTTGCTTATAAAGGACATGAAAAAGATCCCGAAGACTTAATGTCAGATAATGTGGCCGGAAATCTGGCTTGTATTTTTGCCCTGGGCGTTGCCTTTTTTCCTTGCAATTTTTGTCCTGAGATTCGCACATTATCAGGTACAATACACATCATATCAGCTTTTTTGTTTTTCAGTACTTTGGCGTACTTTTCGATTGTGCTTTTTCCTAAATTCAAAAATGCAATTACACCTAAAAAACTGATTCGCAATAAAATATACAAACGTTGTGGCTACACCATCGTTGTTTCATTGGCCTTTCTTGCGTTAGAAATGATTCCAGCAGTTCACAAAATCACTGGGAAAACTATATACTTTTGGGCTTGGGAAGTAGTGGCCCTTTGGGCGTTTGCTTTCGCTTGGCTTGTGAAGGGTGATTATTTTAAGCGATTTGCCGATTAAACGCACTGCCTTTATATCTTTACCCAAAAATCAATTTTAGTTCAATACTCACTTTATCTTAACCCAAAAATGAGACTTTTTAAACTAGCTTTCATTGCTCTTGTAATTACGTTCTTTTCTGCGACAGCGCAAAAAAAAGAACTCACCCTAAGTGATGCCGTAACACAACAATTCAGAGCATACGCAGCCGATCGTATGGTTGGATTTCAATGGATTCCGGGAGGAAATCAATACAGTTTTACAAAAAACAGCTATACTGAAATTCATACAGCATCAGAAACAAATTCAAATGCGAAGCTTCTCATTAGCGTAAAGGAATTTAATGACCTCTGCAGCACGCAAATTTCAAACTTTTTCGGCTACAGCTGGCAAGATGGAAAAACGCTTGTAGTACCGAATAAAAACGGTTTCATTGGAATTAATACAGAAACGAAATCGCAGATTTTTAAAATCGATGTTAGCGATGAAGTTGAAAACGTTACTCCGTCAAAAAACTATAAAGTAGTTGCCTATACTAAAAGCAACAATTTGTTTGCGTTGATCGACGGAAAAGAAATTCAGGTGACTGATTTTCCAGTAGAAATTGTTTCAGGGCAAGCTATCGCTAGAAGTGAATTTGGAATTACTTCAGGAATTTTTATCTCTCCCGATGAAAAATACATTGCTTTTTATCAGAAAAACGAAAGCGAAGTGGCGCAATATCCGTTGCTGGATATAACTACTACGCCAGGTAAGTTAACCGACATTCGTTACCCTATGGCAGGACAAAAAAGTGAGAAACCGCGTCTGGGAATTTTTAACACAGAAAGTAACACAACTGTTTATGTGACACCGCGAGGAGCAACCGATGATTACCTCACTAATTTTTCGTGGACGCCAGATAGTAAAGCCGTTTTAATTGCCGAAGTGACACGTGCACAAAACAAAATGGATTTGAATCTGTATTCGAATACGGGTCAGTTTCAACGCACTTTATTCACAGAAACTGCCACAACTTGGGTAGAGCCGGAACACGCAGCATTCTTCCCGAATCCTAAGAAAAATGAATTTGTATGGATCTCGGAGCGCGAAGGTTACAACAATCTGTATTTGTATGATTTAAGTGGAAAGCTGCTTCGT
>CALRVY020000088.1:0-11685 GCA_943371725.1 Pseudanabaena sp. UWO311
CTTTGCGCAAAAACTTCATGCAGCTTCACGAAGATTTTATCACAAACTTAATTCCTACCGCAAATTTTCAGCACAAATCTACGTTTAGTGCGCCAAGTAATATCGCTCTAGTGAAATATTGGGGGAAAAATCCGGATCAAACCCCGGCAAATCCGTCGATTAGTTTCACACTTAATAATTGCAAAACCATCACTTCCGTAGAAGCAAGCGTCGCAAATCAATTTTCGTTTGATTTTTATTTCGAAGGCGAACGCAAACCAAGTTTCTTGCCTAAACTACAAACGTTTTTCGATAAGATTCTTCCGTACTGCGCATTCCTAAACGGATTAGCACTAAAAATCGATTCCAAAAACACATTCCCACATTCGTCGGGCATTGCTTCATCGGCCTCGGCTTTAGCAGCATTAGCAATGAATATCTGCGACATCGAACGCCAACTCAGTTCCAATCCGAACGAAGAACACTTGTTGAAAAAAGCCTCGTTTTTAGCAAGAATTGGTTCGGGAAGCGCCTGCCGAAGTATTTCTGGAAATCCCGTCATTTGGGGAAAAAACGAAACCTTTCCAACAGCATCCGATTTGTACGGCATCGCTTTTCCAAATATCTTACACGCGGTTTTTCACAACTTTCAAGACACTATAATGCTTGTAGATGTTGGCCAAAAAGTAGTTTCCAGCACAGCCGGACACGCACTGATGAACAACCATCCGTTTGCCGCAAGTCGATTTGAACAAGCACACCGCAATCTGGCATTAATTTCAAAAGCTTTAGAACAAGGAGATCTCGATAAATTCATCGAAATAACCGAAAGTGAAGCACTAACGTTACACGCTATGATGCTTACCTCGACACCGTCGTTTATTCTGATGCACGCCAATACGTTACAGATTATCGACCGGGTACGTCGCTTCCGCGAAAGCACCAAATTACCCCTTTGCTTCACACTCGATGCCGGCGCAAATGTTCACTTACTTTATCCTGAAAGCATTAAAATTGAAATTTTAGAATTTATTAAGGAAAATCTTGTTGAATTTTGCCAAAATCAGCAGTACCTTTGTGATACTGTTGGCAACGGAGCACAAAAGTTGAACTAACAGGAAATCAACAACATGAAAGGACCTCTTTTTTACTCTAAGATATTACTGTTCGGAGAATACGGAATCATCAAAGATTCAAAAGGTTTATCCATTCCTTACAACTTTTACAACGGCGCGCTGAAAATAGATGGCGCATCAACCGAACAAGCACAAGCATCAAACCAAAGTTTGACTCGCTTTACCAACTATTTAAAAGAACTCACTAAGCAGCAACCCGAATTGGTTCAATTCGATTTCGAAAGTCTCGATCGCAATTTACAAGCGGGCATGCACTTCGATTCGTCGATTCCACAAGGTTACGGCGTTGGAAGCAGCGGTGCACTCGTAGCTGCCATTTACGATAAATACGCGCTTTCTAAAATCAGCGTACTTGAAAACTTAACCCGTGAGAAACTGTTGCGATTGAAAGAGATTTTCGCAAATATGGAATCGTTCTTCCACGGAAAAAGTTCCGGACTCGATCCCGTAAATTCATACCTCAGCATTCCGATTCTCATCAATTCGAAAGATAACATCGAAGCAACCGGAATTCCGACCCAACGCCCAGAAGGCAGCGGAGCCGTTTTCCTACTCGATAGCGGAATTGTGGGCGAAACTGCGCCTATGGTTCAGATTTTTATGGAAAACCTAAAAGATAAAGGTTTCCGAAACATGCTGAAAAATCAGTTTGTAAAATATACCGATGCCTGCGTGGAGAATTTCTTGGCGGGCGACTTAAAATCGCTTTTCGAAAACACCAAACAACTTTCTAAAGTTGCTTTCAATCACTTCAAACCCATGATTCCTTCTCAATTCCACGAAATCTGGGAACGCGGTATCGAAACCAACGATTACTACTTGAAGTTGTGCGGATCTGGTGGCGGTGGCTACATCTTAGGCTTTACCCAAGATTACGAAAAAGCTGCCGAAGCACTCAAAAACTACAAGCTCGAAGTGGTGTACCGCTTCTAAAAGCAAATGCTTAGCCGCAAAAACAAACGCTTGCTGATGAAATGCGTCAGCTTGTTTTCGGTCGTTCGCGGCTACAACATTCCTATTATCTTCCTAGCGCAATATTTATCGGCAATTTTTATTCTTGCTGGCGATATGCGTGCGCTACATGTACTGCTCGACCCGCTATTGCTTTGCATTGTACTCGCCTCGGCTATCACAATTGCTTCGGGTTATATCATCAATAATTTCTACGATTCGCAGAAAGACTTAATAAACCGACCGCGAAAATCGTTGCTCGATCGTTTGGTTTCCCAAGGCACCAAATTGCGTGTGTATTTTACGCTAAATTTCATCGCAGTAGCCATTGCCTTTATCGTATCCTGGCGCGCGGCAGCGTTTTTTAGCGTGTACATTTTCCTGATTTGGTTTTACTCGCATAAAGTCAAAAAGTACTTGCTGGTTGGAAATTTAATGTCGACACTCCTTGCCATTTTCCCATTCTTCGTTATTTTATTGTATTACAAGAATTTCGAACCCGTAATTTTCGGACACGCTACTTTTTTGTGGTTGCTGCTCCTCATGCGCGAAATTGTAAAAGATTTAGAAAACCTTACGGGCGATTTAGCCAACAACTACCACACTATTGCAGTTGAATACGGCGAGTCTAAAAGCAAACAAGCATTTACAACAGCCTCGGTACTTACGCTCATTCCCGTGTATTTGCTAATCGAGCGTTACGATGTTGGCTACATGGATTTATACTTGTACGTTTCCTTAATCGTACTCACGGTACTAAACATTTTACTCTGGAAAAAAAGCGAAAAAAGCCGCTATTTACTGGTTCACAACGGCATCAAAGCACTCATTGTGGCAGGCGTTTTCTGCATTGTACTCATCGATCCAGGCGTACTGTACCACGGCAAAAAATTGTTGTAGATATCGAAGATTCATATTTGTCTTATACTTTTTACATCAAACAAGCACAAGCTGTTCCATCAGTTATTAAAAATATTATCGTCAGTCAAAACAAAGACGAGGAGGCTAAGGTCTATCTTGCAAATTATACGATTTCAAACAACGATTTAATTAATGCGCTGAAAGCCAAAAATTTTTCCATAGATAACTCCCACATAAGATTGCTTAGCAGCGAAGAGCCTTCTGGAGTTGTTTATGTTGGTAGCGACGGGTATCAACCTGCAACAAGAGCGTTTGTTAGACAAGTTTTAAACGTAATTAATGTAGTGCCATTAGAGAATTTTGCTGAACTAAATTATCCGGGCAAAAACGAAGGCTGGCCATATGACTGGTGGTTAAATGAGCGCGGACAAGAAATTGGGGATGCATATCCAGCCTGGACTAGTACCGACGATATGAAAACAATTATTATTTCAGAACATAACAATGGCACCTTAAAATACCTCTCTCCATTACAGGACAATGGAGGACTTTTACCTAATTCAATATTAAAATGGACAAATCAATAACCCTACATCGTAAAAAAATACATTTAATATTTATCTTTTATTGTATACTCTTATCGGCATGCACGGCTCGTCCGCAAGAAATTAGACTAACTTTAGTAAATGAAAGTAGCAAGCCAATCAAAACCTATGCTTTCTATTCCCTATCCTCAAATAACTTTATTTGCGGAAAAGATTTGATGCCGGGAGATTCAATTCGACAAATTGTTGTCTTCGATCCTGCATCAATTTCAGTCAAAACTGGCGCAAAAGCAATGATAATTTTCGAGATTAATAATATACATTACCGAGCTGATACTGGCTTCTATGAAAAACAAAAATGGAATTCTTCAAAGGATGATTTAGCTGTATATATCACAGATAGTGGCATATATTATCGCGGATTTGATTTTAATGAATATGCTGGTTATGTATACAAACGTAGCCCAGATGTAGGTTATTTTGAATTAAAGACAAGAGGAAAGTTAAGAAAGATATCTGATTGCAAATATGAGTATTTAGATAAAACTGCCCTATAACTTTTAAAATTCAAAAAATCAGACGAGCTGCTAGGAAAAGAATTGTAAAACAAAAGTTGATAGCATTTTCGAAATATGAAAATTGGTCCTTTGTAATTTTTCTGGCAGCTATTCCCGCTGTTCACTGCAAGTTTTCCGTTTGCTGCGCGCTCGAAAATCGCTTTGCCACGGCTTCCGTTGGTCGCCGCTGCAAAGCGTTTCTCGCAGCGCACCAACCGCAAAAGCTTTTCGTTGCCATCGGGGCTGCGGCATTCGTGCACAAAACAACATCCTAACCTGAGTTCGATTATAAATCTTTGTCAGAACGCTAAAAAGGTACGAACTGTGAAATCAAATAGCAATGGAAATCAACAACTTCCACGCTAAACAGATAAACGGCTGCTTACTTCGTTAGATTTTTTTGCGATACTACAGTATCCCAAAACAAATCTGCCTTGTAATCAACCATTTATCTGTTTTCTGACCTCAATTTATAAATCGAACTCAGGTTGCTAATTGACGGGCATTGACTACCTTTGCCAAAATTTTGAATT
This sequence comes from Pseudanabaena sp. UWO311, assembly GCA_943371725.1. GTDB lineage: Bacteria > Bacteroidota > Bacteroidia > Flavobacteriales > Flavobacteriaceae > Flavobacterium. The sequence goes on from CALRVY020000088.1 coordinate 4,563, forward strand.
ATGCCGGGGAAATCAGAAAAACCGAGAAAGACAGCTACATCGAAGCCAAAAAATAAAAAAACGACTTATAAAAAAGATTACAAGCCTTCTGACAGTCGCAAGGAAATTTCTGCCGTAAAACCAGCAGCAAGACAACCTAAAAAAACAGCTGCCGACGAAATTCGTCTCAACAAATACATCGCCAACAGCGGCGTGTGCTCGCGCCGAGAAGCCGATATTTACATCCAATCCGGAAACGTAAAAGTAAACGGCGAACCCATAACCGAATTAGGCTACAAAGTAAAACCAACCGACAAAGTAGAATTCGACGGCGTAAAACTCACTCCCGAAAAGAAAGTGTACGTTTTGCTGAACAAACCAAAAAGCTTTACCACCTCAACCGACGAAGTAGGCGGACAACGCAACGTAAACGAACTCATAAAATCGGCTGCAAACACACCTTTGTATCCCATTGGTCGCATGGATAAAACCACGACAGGCCTACTACTTTTTACCAACGACCACGACCTAATCAATAAATTTGGTTCGCCAAATCAGCGTAGCTCGAAAATCTATCAGGTTTCTCTTGATCGCAACTTGAAATTCGAAGATTTAGAACGTATCGAAAAAGGTGTTGAAATGGACGGGTATTTCCTACGTGTCGATTCCATCAGCTACATAGACGATTCACCAAAAAGTGAAATTGGTTTACAAGTGAACTCTTCAAACCCAAAGCACGTGCGTGCCATTTTCGAATCCATGAAATACGACGTTTTAAAAATCGACCGCGTTGTTTTCGCCGGACTTACCAAGAAAAACCTCGCACGCGGCCAATGGCGCTTTCTGACTGAACAAGAAATCATCAATTTGAAAAATGTGTAAACCGTCGCCAGACGAATGCACCTTACTTCCCTCCTCCAGCAATAAAATCCTTTAAGTAAAAAGGTTCAAAGTAGGCAACGTCTTCAAAGGCGCCGTCTGTGAAACGTTTATGCGCCAAAGCCAGCATGTCTTTCGCCGACGGATACGGCAACGATTCATCAATGGTAAGATTTGTTCGATTAGCAAACAGCTCTTTACATTTCGTTGCGCCATCGCCAAACATAACTAGCGACTCGCTGAAATTTTGAAATGAATGTTCGTCGAGAATCTTAGCCGAAACTCCTTCTATTAATTGGTCATTCGCATCGTAAACGGCGGTGTAAACTTCCATACGGCGCGCATCGAGCATAGGCACTTTATAACCCGACGTAAGTTGCTTGGCGGTAGCTAAAATTTCGAGCGTAGAAACCGATAACAAAGGAATATTTAGTGCATAACACAAACCTTTGGCGGACGCAACACCAATGCGCAAACCCGTGTACGAACCTGGACCGGCGCTCACCGCCACAGCAGCCAAATCGGCGAATTTTACGCCGGCTTCATCTAAAACGTCTTGAATAAACGTGTGTAATAACTCGGCTTGCGAGTAATTCTCGCCTGCAAATTCTTTTGCTGCTAAAAATGCACCGTCTTTCGATAAAGCTACCGAACAATTCTTGGTAGCCGTTTCTAAACACAAGATAAGCGCCATTATTTAGCGGCTTTTATATCCTTGGTTTTAACCAAATCGCCCGAATTTAATTCTTTGCTTACCAGACCAAACGGACCCGTAATTACCACATCGCCCTTTTTCAAACCGGAAATAATTTCGATGTTGCTGTTGTCCTGAATACCTGTTTTTACGATTCGTATTTTAGCTTTATTACCCACTTTCACAAACACGCACTCCAAACGTTGATCTGTTTTTGGTGCTGGTGTTTCCGATTGATTAGCCTCTTCGGGCATTTCAAATTGCTTTTTCTTAACTGGCAGCGTGTCGGTTTTCACCACGACGCTGCTAATTGGCACTGCAATTACATCTGCACGTGTTTTGGTAATGATATCAACTGTTGCGGTCATTCCCGGACGAAACGGCGAATAGGTTGCGGGCTTGCCTTCTAACAAATCGGCATACGATTCTTTTAGCAAGCGTACTTTTACTTTGAAGTTCGTTACCTGGTCGGCTGTGGTTGCTGTACTTGCCGAATTCGAAATGCTGGTAACGATTCCTTTAAATTCTTTTTTCAAATAGGCATCAACTTGAATTTTAGCAGAATCGCCGATGCTTACTTTAACAATGTCGTTTTCGTTTACATCAACTTCCACTTCCATTTGGTTTAGGTTTGCCACGCGCAAGATTTCGGTTCCCGCCATTTGCTGCGTTCCCAGAACACGTTCGCCTAACTCCACATTGAGCATCGAGATGGTTCCGTCGGCAGGTGCATAAATGGTTGTACGACCTAAATTATCTTTGGCTTCTTTTACAGTTGCGCTAGCCGATGCCACATTGTAGTATGCCGATTGCTTATTTGCTTTAGCTACTTCAAAAGCAGAAAGCGCTTTTTCAAAATCGGCGCGTGAGATAATTCCTTTTTCATATAATGTTTTATTTCGATCGTAAGCTGCTTTTGCTTCGGCAAATTGTGCGTCGGCTTGTGATAAACCCGCTTTGGTTTGCGACAATCCGGCTACTGTACGATTTAAGCCCGATGTATATAAATCGGGGTTGATACGCACGAGCAAATCGCCTTTTTTCACGACTTGACCTTCTTTTACAGGTAGTGCAATGATTTCGCCCGAAACTTCCGAAGAAATTTTCACTTCCACTTCCGGCTGAATTTTTCCGGTTGCCGAAACGGTTTCTACAATGGTTTGTGCCACAGCAACTACGGTTTCAACTTCTTTTTCTTCCCCAGATTTCTTAAAGGTGCCTGTTGAAGCTGCGTACAAAAGTCCGCCAATAACAGCCACTAAAACGATTACTATAATCCAAACTTTTTTCTTTCCCATAACTATTGTTTCATAATTGGAATTCCGAAATAGAATTCGACGACTTTTACTTTAAAGATGTAATCAAATTTGGCGCGACTTAGCTCGGCCTGTGCATTAACAAATAATGTTTGCGCCTGACTCAAATCAAACGCATTCATTAAACCTACATTGAAACGTTCGGTGGCGTATTTAAACGCTTCGCCTCGAGCTTCGACCGCGGTTACTGCTGCTTCGTAGGTTTTTAGAGCCGCTTTTGCATCGGTAAAAGCTTGGAACACGTTCCGTTCGAGTGTAAGGTTTTCTTGATCGAGATTGGTTTGCGCGCGTTGAAATGCAATTTTTGCACGTTTGGTGGCATTTCGAGTCGAGAAACCATTTAAAATTGGAATGGTAAGCTGCAATCCGAACTGGTGACCTTTATTATCGATAAATTGATCGGCAACTGAACGCGGCCCACCTAATACGGGACGAAAGTTGGGTTGCAATACGTTAAATGTGCTGCCGTTAACATCGACTGTTCCGATAACCGAAGTTGGGTTATCTGGATTGGGTTCAAAACCAACAATTCGGTCTGCATAAGCGGCACGTGTATTAAAGCTATAAAATCCGATTAAAGTAGGTGAATTTGCTGCTTTTGCAATTTCGATATCTCGTTGTGCTAGATCGAGATTGGCTTGCGCAATTTTAATTTCGACGCGTTCTTTTTTTGCTTTTTCAAAGATGGTTTCGGGTGTTTCGAGCATCGTTGAACTATTTTGCACTGGGTAATCAGCGTCTTCGGTATCGAAGTTTTGAAAATCTTCGAGTTGAAGCAATTGTGCTAAACTCAGTTTGGAAATCAACAAGCTGTTTTCTGCAACAGCGAGTGTTTGGCGGTTTGAGGCCACTGTTGCTTGAATATCGAGCAAATCGCCACGTGGTATAGAACCTGCATCAACCAAGTCTTTCGAACGCTCTGCCTGTTTGATGTTGTTATTTAGCTGCTCTTGTTGGATTTTAAGGTTTTCCTTGTTGAAGAGGATTTGCAAATAGGCGTTCGCTACGTTTAAGGAAATATCGTCTTTCATTTTGCTGAGACGGTATTGCGAAGCGAGTTCGGAGAGTTTGGCGCGTCGGTAGCGGTATAAATTTGATAAACCGCTAAAAATGGTTACGCTGGAATTTAAACCGGCGCTGGTAAATTGCGTGGTTTGGTTTTCAAGTAAACCCGTAGTAATATTTTGGTTTAAACCGATGTTCCAAGAGTGATTTCCGTTGGCACTAAGGGATGGAAGGTAGTTACCAATGGCATCGCTGCGATCGATTTTTGCTGTTTCGACATCGAGTACTGATTGCTGTACCGAAATATTTTTCTCGAGTGCATAATTTACGCATTCCAGCAGCGACCATTTTTTAACTTGCGCAAACGAAGCGGTGAAACCCGAACAAGCCAGAAAGAGAACGAGAAACTGTATTTTTACTTTAGGCATTATATTTGATTTGCTCTGTAAATTGACGAAAAGAAATGCAGAGTGTTACAGTTTGACGTAAAAATTGTGCACTTTTTTTTGGAAACGATTGCCCGCGAAAGGTATTGCAGCGAAAACAACGACTGTAGCAAAAGCATTGAGGCGCGGCAGCTGCGTGCGACCGGAGGAAGCGCCGCAGACCCGCCAGCCGAAAGCGATTGCGCAGGTGGTGTTGCAGCGAAAAGACCGGCCCTGCGGTGGGGAAACGGGTGGTGCAGGGTTTCGCCCAAAAATTATTCATTCACTTTATTACTTTTGCTCAAATTCTGATTATGAAAAACCTAGTTTGGCTGCTTGCATTGGTACTTACAGCGTGTTCGTCTATTAAAAAAATAGAATCGTTAAAACCCGAGCCTGATGATGCGGCGCCGCTGATTTACGATACCGAACCGTCGTTTTTAAACATGCCTGTTGAAATCTCAATTCAAGATATTGAAAATCAGATTAATAAAACGCTAAGTGGGATTATTTTCGAAGATAAAGACATAACCGACGACGACATTAAACTAACGGTTTGGAAACAAGCACCGATACAATTGCGTTCGGAAAGTGGCAAAATGAAGGTGATTTTACCTTTGAAAGCGAAGATTTTTTACCGTTACGGCACTTCGAAATTGGGTATTGACTTGTACGACACGCGGGAATTTGACTTAAATGGTGTGGTTACTTTGTTAAGTGAGGTGAATTTATTGAATTGGAAACTACAAACCAAAACTAAAATTAGCGACTTGGATTGGAAGGAAGCGCCTACGATGACGTTGGGAAGCAAAGTGGTTTCGTTAACATATTTAGTTGATCCGGCGATAAAGTATTTCAAAGGAAAAATCGAAAAAAACATAGACGATGCGATTAAGAAAACGGTTGATTTTAAGCCGCAAGTTTTAGATGCGTTGGCTAAAATGTCGGAACCGAGTTTGGCGAGCGAAACGTACCAATCGTGGGTTCGATTTACGCCCATTGAAGTGTATGCCACAGATGCTACGATCGGAAAAAGCACTTTGGTGATGGATATGGGTGTGAAGTGTAAAATTGAGACGCTTGTAGGCGCCAAACCAAAATCGCTTTTTGATCGGGATGCGGTGGTTTTGAAAGCGGTAAAATCGGTTCCGCATGCGGTAAACGCGAAAGTTATTGCCGTTTCGACGTATGCCGACGCCGAGGCGATAATCACTAAGAATTTTGCCGGCCAAGAATTTGCTTCGGGCAGCCGAAAAGTAAAAGTAGAACAGGTAAAACTGTGGCACAAATCGGGCAAAATAGTTGTAGCCTTAACGCTTTCGGGTAGTTTGAATGGCGATATTTACCTCAGCGGATTCCCAGCTTACAACGCGCAAACCAAAGAAATTTACTTTGACGATTTAGACTATGTTCTAGATACTAAAAGTAGCTTAATGAAAGCCGCTAATTGGTTGGCTTCGGGAACGATACTTAAGAAAATGCAGCAAGCGTGTCGCTACAGTATTGCACCAAATTTAGAAGAAGGCAAAAAACAATTGCAGCGTTACACCTCGAACTACAGCGTGATGCCGGGCGTTTTTGTAAACGGAACCATGAATGATGTTGTTTTTGATAAAATTCAAGTGAACAACAAAGCTATTTTGGCGTTTTTGGAAGTGAGTGGCAAAGTGACGGTTAAGGTGGATGGGTTTAAATAAGGTGAGTTCGAAAGACTCAGGCGGCGACATTCAGGAAGTGCTGTCGTGCTGATTATTCGAGTGGTTACAATTTTCTGTTGACTTGCCTGATCAGATAGCGATTTAAGCCTTACAATTCATTTCATTTCAAAGAGTACACTTACCTGGTTTTTGATTTGGTGAAATAATAAAATTGCTTACTTCCTTTTGGGTTTTAAGTTTTTAGTTTCTGCTTTCTCAGTCAACAATTCTTTTGCATTAAAAGAGGAGATTACATTTTTACCCGTTTTGGCTTCGAGTTCTTTTCGCGCCACTTTGGCCACATTGCCGCCTTGTTTAGCAACTTTTTTACTTTCCTCAAAATCTTTAGGATTAGTAGCCGCCGATATATCTTTAGTTGATGCTTCTGCAAGCATGTTTAATATGAGTTCGGTATTAGTCATGTTATCACGCAGGTTTTCCTTCTTTAAACCTTTCAGTATTTTATATTCTCTAGTTGTTTTGCCAGCCCATGCTTTGGTGATGATATCGGTAAGTGTAGCAAACTGTAAGCCTTCTTTTAATCCTCGTTTTTTCCATTCATCGGTTAATTCCTTGCGTATTTCAATACTTTTAAGACGTTGATTTATCCAGTTTTCACTGTATCCTAATTGTTGATACTCGTATAATGCTCGATCAATAGTCAATTCAGGGTCTTGTATTTCGTCTAATCGCTCGCTGGCAACTTGTGCCAACCACAATTTAAAAGGCTCGGCTTTGCGTGACGGAATAGATTGAATAAGTCTAAATAGTTGTTCTGTATCTGCAACATCAGTCATTCTCATTTTTCCATCAGGAGCGAGCATTTTCAAACCGTGACAATTCGTCACGGTTTCATTCCCTTCTTCTTTAAGTCTTTGCTTTAGTTTTCGCCAGTAAGCGGCCGCATCAACGCTGTCCGTAAGTATGGCAATAACATCTATTATAGAGATAAACCATTTTTCTCGTTCAGCATCCCACAGGGTTCTTACTTTTCTATCTTCAAAAACTTGTATGGCGTTTTGTTGTTTCATTTTTGGTAAAATTGACTAGTTTTAATACAGTAGTTTCCTATTTTTTTATTGATTTCTACTTAAATTGCAATTGTTCTTTCTAAGTTTCCAGAAAATA
>CALRVY020000089.1:0-11545 GCA_943371725.1 Pseudanabaena sp. UWO311
ATCAATGGAGTTTTGGTAAATGGACGAGCAGTTGGAACGCTACCAAACCCAAATGTTGCTTGGGAAGAAGCGAGAAAGTTTGACGTTGGTTTTGATATTGAAGCTTTTAAGAACAAACTGCAAATAACAACCGATTACTTTATAGATACACGCTCAAATTTATTAATTGGAAATATTCCAGTTTCGGGCATTACCGGTATTTATGCACCAGGATCGGGATCGCCTACGGTAAACGCAGGTTCGGTTCGCAATTCAGGTTTCGAATTCGCGGCAAATTACAATTCCTCTTCTGACAAGGCATTTCGATATAATTTTGGATACAATGTAGCTTTTATTAAAAACGAAGTTCTGGAAGTTAACAACCAAACTGGATTTTTAGAAACGGGTTCATTCGGAGTAGGACAACCATTTATTTCTAGAATGCAACAGGGCCAAGTATTAGGAGCGTTTTTTGGATACCAAACCGACGGAATTTTCCAAAATCAAGCAGAAGTGGATGCACATCCATCCCAACTCGCATTAGGGGCAGAAGCAGCGCCTGGAGATCTTCGATACAAAGATTTAAACGGTGATGGCGTCATCAATTTAGACGATCGTACATTTATTGGAGATCCAATTCCAGACATTACAATGGGCTTTAATGTAGGATTCAATTATAAAAATTTCGATTTTACGGCAAATGCGTTCGCTTCAATCGGACATGATATGGTAAGAAACTACGAGAGAGTATTAGCAAATATGAACCGTTTAGATTACGTTTTAGATCGATGGACTGGCGAAGGAACCAGCAACACCGTGCCTCGTGTAACTACAGGAGCATCTGGAAACAATGTATTCTCAGATTACTTCGTAGAAGATGCTTCATTTTTGAGAATTCAAGCTATTCAGCTGGGTTATTCACTTTCACCAAAATTCGCTGAATCGATCGGTTTTACAAAATTCCGAATCTATGGCGCAGTAAACAATGTGTATACCTTTACCAAATATAAAGGCTTTGATCCCGGTGCAAGTTCAGGCGCACCTGTTGGCGGAGGAATTGACAACGGTTTCTACCCAGTACCACGTACCTATATGCTTGGCTTAAATCTTAACTTTTAATACGAATGATCATGAAAAACAACATAATCTTCCGATCTCTTTTATTCGTCTTGTTGCTTGGAACGATACATTCTTGCAGCGACGACTTCGTTGACCGTAAACCCGTTTATAACATCGATTCTGAAAATTATTTCAACTCTGAACAAGATTACTATGATGCACTAATTGCGGCATACGACATGCTACAAAGCACGTACATCAATGTTATGTTGGGAGAAATCGCCTCAGATAATACCTTATCCGGCGGAGAATCTGCTAACGACGTGATCGGTATTCAGCAAATCGATGAAATGATTCACACACCTACCAACAGCAACCTACGCGATATTTGGAATTGGATGTTTGCAGGTGTTAACAGAGCCAGTTATATTCTTGAATTTAAAGACAAAACAGACTTTGAAGGTAAAGAGCAAATCATTGCAGAAGCTCGATTTTTAAGAGCGTACTACAACTTCGAATTAGTAAAATGGTTCGGCCCAATTCCGCTAAAAGGCGATGCTCGATTTAGACTAAACGACGAAAAAACAATTCCGCGTTCGCCTGTTGCAGATGTTTATGCTTCAATTGAAGCCGACTTGCAATATGCTGTTGAAAATCTGAATCCTATTGCTCCTCAAGTTGGTCGCGCATCAAAAGGAGCGGCACAAGCTTTACTCGGAAAAGTCTATTTGTTTCAAAACAAATTTGTAGATGCTGCAAATGTTTTAGACGAAGTAATTAACAGCAACAGATATCAGCTTGTAGCGAATTACAATACTATATTTGAGAACGACAACGAAAACAACAGCGAATCGGTTTTTGAAGTACAATACAGCGATGCTGAAGGTGCTGGGTTTGGTTGTTTGCAGTGTAGCGAAGGGAATGTAGCTGTAGGATTTAATGGTATTCGAAATTTCAATGGTCCACTTTTCGATTCTGGATTTAGCTTCAATGTTCCAACTCAAGAAGCGTATCAAAGCTATGAAGTGGGCGACGATCGCCGCGATGTAGCTATCTTGAATATCGTGACTTTCGCAGCAGCTAATAACGCAACTTACGGCACAGGTTATAAGCACACAGGTTACTTTAATCGTAAATATTTACCGCGAAAAGGCGATCAAAATATTGGCGACCAAAACCTAACAAATCCAAATAACTATCGTGCCATTCGCTACGCCGATGTCCTGCTTATGGCGGCAGAAGCTTACAGTAGAGGAGGAATAAACGACGCAACGGCTCGTGAATATTTGAATCGTGTAAGAAGAAGAGGTTTTGGAGATAACAACAACGATATTAGTGCATCAGGAGCAGCCTTAACTGATTTTATTTTAGCTGAACGCCGATTGGAACTAATGGGAGAAGGTCACCGATTCTTCGACTTAGTGCGCACCGGAAAAGCAGCCGGAACAATTCCTGGATTCGTAGCTGGTAAACACGAAATATTCCCAATTCCGATTGAAGAAATTCAGTTTGCAAACGGCAATTGGCAACAAAATCCGAATTATTAAAAAAATTAGACCATGAAAAAAATAGCATCCTTATTCTTAATCTTTGCTGGATTGCTCTTTTGGGCTTGTACCGACGATTCTGATGTGAATCTCGAACAGCTCGATGCACCGAGAGACATCTCAGCTATAGTAACGATATCTCAGGATAATTCCGGAAACGTTACTTTTCTGCCGAAGGGAACTGGCGTTAGCCAATATGAAATACATTTCGGCGACGATTCCACAGAGCCAGCTTTCGTAAGTCCAGGGTCTACAACAACCCACGCTTACGCAGAAGGCACCTATCAAGCCCGAATCGTTGGCATTGCAATTAATGGGAAAAGAACAGAAGTAACACAAGAAGTTACCGTTTCGTTTTTACAACCTACCGATTTAGAAGTTACCATAACTGCCGGTGCTAATCTGTCAGTTGCGGTAGAGGCCAAAGCTGAATTAGAAACCTTTTTTGAAGTGACTTTCGGTGACAATCCAGCTGCTGAACCAGTTGCTTTCAACGAAGGGCAAACCGTAAATTATACTTATCCGCAGGCAGGAACGTACACCATTACAGTTGTAGCTTTAAGCGGAGGAGCAGCTACAACAACCTACACTGAAAGTATTGTTATCGTTGATTTAGGCTCAGCACCTACACCAACTCAAGCACAGTCGTCTGTAATTTCACTTTTTAGTGACACCTATACAAACGTTCCCGTAGACACTTGGAGAACCTCTTGGTCACAAGCAAACTTGGAAGAATTTGATATCGCTGGTGATGATGTGAAAAAATACAGCGCACTAAATTTCGTAGGTATTGAAACCGTTGCTGATCCTATAAATGCAACTGGTATGACACATTTTCACACCGATATATGGTCGTCTGACTTTACACAGTTTCGTGTTAAGCTAGTAGATTTTGGTGCGAACGGTGCTTTCGGCGGTGGCGATGATGTGGAGCACGAAATAACGATAAATAGCCCAGCTCAGAATCAATGGGTAAGCGTCGATATTCCGCTTAGTGCATTCACCGGATTAACAACACGATCAAATATTGCACAGCTTATTTATGCGGCACAGCCCGCAGGATCGGCTACCGTATATATCGATAATGTGTATTTCTACAATCAAAGCGGACCTTCAAACGTTCCTTTAGTAGCAGCTCCAAATCCTACATTACCACAAGCTAATGTAATATCCCTGTTCAGCGGCGTTTATAACAATGTGCCGGTAGATACTTGGAGAACCTCCTGGTCGGCAGCTACATTAGACGATGTATCTGTGGCTGGAAATGCAGTTAAGCGATACACGAACTTAGACTTTGTAGGTGTCGAAACCGTAACTTCACAGATCAACGCTACTTCAATGACACATTTCCATGTTAATGTATGGACACCAAATATGACTGCCGTTCGTGTTAAACTTGTTGATTTTGGAGCAAATGGCAATTTTGGTGGTGGCGATGATGTAGAGCACGAGTTAACATTTACGCCGACATTATCTGGTTGGAATAGTTACGACATTCCGCTTTCACAATTTACGGGCCTAGTAACTCGAGCTAACATCGCGCAATTAATCTTCTCCGGAACGCCAACGGGCGCAGGAACTCTCTTTGTAGACAACGTTTATTTCCACAACTAAGAATAAAAATTATGAAAAAGTTACTTTTTAAAAGCTTTACCATCCTCAGCCTATTTTTGTTTTTAGGATGTGAAGAAAATAATAGTTTCGGCGATTTGGTTGCTCCAGAAAATCTGGAGGTAACCGTTGAAATTATTGGTCAAAATGCCGAAAATCCAAATGGTGATGGAAGTGGGTTGGTTAAATTTACCGCTACAGCCGACGATGCAATATCGTATCAATTTGATTACGGTGACGGACGTCGTGGAGTTGTTCCAAGCGGAACTGTTACGCACGGATTCTTTAATCCGGGTGTGAATACCTACACTGTTACCATCACAGCAACCGGAACTGCGGGCATCGCCACAACGATTACAACAGAAGTTACCGTATTTAGTAACTTCCGCGACGACGAAGCAGTGCAATTTCTTACAGGAGGTAGCGAAAAAACGTGGTATTGGGCAGCTGGCGAACCCGGACACCTCGGCGTTGGCCCAAACAATAGCGATGCTGCCGTGAACTTCTTTCCCGGTTTTTATTCAGCCGCACCTTTCGAAAAAGCAGGTTCTGCAGATAGTAGCTGTCTTTACGATAACAAACTCACTTTCCGCAAAGATGGCGACAATCTATTCTTTACACTCGATAATGGAGGAAGTACGTTCTTCCACGTTTCATACAACTCTGTTGGAGGCGGGTCGGCGGGTACCGACTTTTGCTATCCTTACAACGTTGGTGGAGAAAAAATCGTAGGATTAAGCCCGTCTACTTCCTTTGTAGTTGCAAACAACGTTGCGGGTCAAACACGTGGCACCATGCTTAATTTCGCAGATGGTGGATTTATGGGCTATTACATCGGACAAAGTTCTTATGAAATACTTTCAATAACTGAAAACAGAATGGTAGTTCGTGCGGTAATGGGCAACGATCCAGGTTTAGCGTGGTATCACATATTTACTACTACTGAGCCAACACAAAATCCGGAGCCTGAGTACACTAACTTAATTTGGTCTGACGAATTCGACGCAGCTGGTGCTCCAGATGCAACCAAATGGGGTTACGACCTCGGCACTGGTAATGGTGGTTGGGGGAACAACGAAGCGCAAAGCTATACTAACTTACCAGCAAACGTGGCTGTTAGCGGTGGAACCTTAAAAATCAACGCACTTAAATCTGGAAATAACTGGACGTCAGCACGTTTGAAAACTCAAGATAAGTTTGATTTTACCTACGGAAGAGTGGAAGCGCGAGCGAAATTACCCGTAGGTGGCGGAACTTGGCCCGCTATCTGGATGCTTGGCGCAAATTTCCCACAAGTTGGTTGGCCAAATTGCGGAGAAATTGATATTATGGAACACCGAGGAAACACGCCAGGTGTTATTCATGGATCTTTGCATTATCCAGGAAATTTCGGCGGAAACGCGAATACAAACACAACAAATGTTGCAAACGTAAGCAACGAGTTTAGAGTGTATTCCGTTACATGGAGTCCGACTGCAATACGCTTTTTTGTTGACGATGTTTTATATCATTCGTTTGCAAATAACAGCAGTGTACCATTTAACAGCGACTTTTTCCTAATTGTTAACGTTGCTATGGGAGGTACTTTTGGAGGTGCCATTGCAAACGACTTCCAAACAGCAACGATGGAGGTTGACTATATCCGCGTTTATCAATAAATAGCATTTTTAATTACGGCAGATACGGCATTTCTAAAGAATGTCGGTCTGCCTTATTTTTAACTAAAATGAAAATAGCAAAACCAGTTATTTGCTTCACTATTTTTTTTGCCGTGGCTTGCAGCAGTACAGCTCCTGTTACCACTTCAGCAGTCTTTGAAAAAAGCACCATTGATAAAAAAGTAGATTCTGTTTTGAATTTAATGACACTAACCGAAAAGGTGGGTCAACTTAATCAATACAACGGTTTTTACGATGTAACCGGACCAGAACCCAAAAGCGGTCAGGCAGCGGCGAAGCTTGATCATTTGAAAAACGGATTGGTTGGTTCCGTGTTAAATATCACGGGCGCCGAGCAAGTTCGAAACATCCAGAAAATTGTGATGGAAAATTCGCGATTGAAAATTCCGTTGATTTTCGGTTTTGATGTTATTCACGGTTACAAAACAATTTCGCCTATTCCGTTGGCAGAAGCTGCTAGTTGGGATTTACAAGCGATCGAAAAATCGGCACAAATGGCAGCTGAAGAGGCGTCGGCAGCTGGAATTAATTGGACGTTCGCACCTATGGTCGACGTGTCTAGAGATCCGCGTTGGGGGCGTGTTATGGAAGGTTCTGGCGAAGATCCTTTTCTGGGAAGCAAAATTGCAGTAGCTCGCGTTAAAGGATTTCAAGGAACCGATTTAACGGCACCTAATACAATTTTAGCCTGCGCCAAACACTTTGTTGGCTACGGTTTTGCAGAAGCCGGACGCGATTACAACACCGTTGACGTTAGCGAAGCAACACTTGAAAACGTCTTGTTTCCACCGTTTAAAGCTACCGTAGATGCCGGCGTGCGTACCTTTATGAATGCCTTTAATGATTTAAACGGCGTACCTGCAACTGCAAGTTCGTATTTACAACGCGACGTATTGAAAAACCGTTGGAATTTCACAGGCGCTATAGTTTCTGATTGGGGTTCGATTATGGAAATGATTCCGCATGGATATGCTAAAGATTTAGAACATGCTGCGGAAATTGCATTGAACGCCGGCAACGATATCGATATGGAATCGTATGCATACGTTGGACATTTAGAAAAACTCGTTACATCAGGGAAAGTCTCTGAATCGAATTTGAATGATGCTGTACGTCGTGTTTTAAAATTAAAGTTTGAGCTCGGATTATTTGACGATCCTTATAAATACTGCAACAGCAAGCGTGAACAAGAAATTACGTTTTCGCCGCAACTTCAGAAAATTGCACTTGACATGGCGTTAAAGTCGGTTGTGCTTTTAAAAAACGAGCAAAATTTGTTACCGCTTCCTAAATCTGGAAAGAAAATAGCGGTTATTGGAGCACTTGCAGCCGACAAAACGAGTCCGCTCGGAAGTTGGCGAATCGGCGCCAGCGATAATACCGCCGTTTCGTTGTTAGAAGGGTTGAAGAATTATCCGAATGCTGAAATTCAATATGCAAAAGGTGCTGATGTAACCGTTGGAGAAACCAAATTTGTATCGGAATTAACGGTGAACACAACCGATAAAAGTGGTTTTGCTGAAGCAATTGAGACAGCCAAAAGAGCCGATGTAGTTGTGATGATGCTAGGCGAACACGGATTGCAATCGGGAGAAGGTAGAAGTCGTTCGGAAATCGGACTTCCAGGCGTACAGCAAGAATTACTAGAGGCCGTTTATGCAGTGAATAAAAATATTGTTTTGATTTTGCAGAACGGTCGCCCGCTTACCATTCCGTGGGCAGCCGAGCGTATTCCGGCCATTATAGAAGGCTGGCATTTGGGAACGCAAAGTGGAAATGCTTTAGCGCAGATTTTATTTGGTGATTTTAATCCGCAAGGCAAATTACCTATGACTTTTCCGCGATCGGTAGGTCAAATTCCGTTGTATTACAATTCTAAAAGCACCGGTCGGCCAGCAGCCAACGAACCGAACAGCGTTTTTTGGTCGCATTACAGTGATATCTCAAATACACCGCAGTACCCTTTTGGATTTGGTTTAAGTTATACCACATTTGCGTACGAAAGTTTTGCGCTTAGTTCGGATAGCTTAGCCGACAATCAAAAGATTACCGCAACCGTAGTTTTACGAAATACAGGTAAAGTACGTGGTACCGAAGTTGTGCAATTGTATATCCAAGACGAAGTAGCTACGGGAACGCGTGCAGTAAAAGAGCTTAAAGGTTTTGAATTGGTTACCTTAGATCCGGGACAAAGCAAAACGATATCTTTTGAAATCGATAAAAAGTTGTTGGAATTTTACTCGGCAAATAAAAAGTGGGAAACAGAACCGGGAACGTTTAAGATATTTATTGGCGCTAATGCAGAAGTAAGAACACATAAAGTTTTAATTGTAAAGTAATGAAAGGTAAAATCGGATTTTTTCTCATCATTTGCAGTCTTTCCGTTTTTGCACAGCAGCGAAAATTAGTTTGGGCAGAGGAGTTTAATGGAAAAGTTTTAGACGAACGTGTTTGGAATTATGAACTCGGTGATGGTTGTCCGAACATTTGCGGGTGGGGAAACAACGAAAAGCAGCTTTACACGCGGGATAATCACGTATTAAAAGACGGGAAGTTGATTATTAACGTGACGAAAGTAGGCGAGAAGTATTATTCGACTCGAATTACCACAGCAGGTAAAAAAGAGTTTAAATACGGCCGAATGGAAGCACGAGCTAAAGTGCCCACAGCAGTAGGAACGTGGCCTGCCTTTTGGATGTTGGGGTCGAACATCAAACAAGTAGGATGGCCAAAATGTGGTGAAATTGATATTTTAGAGTACGTTGGCCGTGCGCCAGGCGAAATATTTACTTCCTTACATACCCAATCGAGTCATGGAAATACGATAAATACCAAGATTTCGAAAATTGCAGGCATCGATCAAGGTTTTCACGATTATGCCGTGGAATGGACACCCGAGTCGATTTCTTTTTATGTAGATGGGAATCCTGTTTATACGTACAACCCTGCAACTAAAAATGAAGACACCTGGCCTTTTACACAACCGTTTTATTTTATTTTGAACGTGGCTGTAGGTGGAAATTTTGGTGGTGCAGTGATTGATGATAAAGCGTTTCCACAAACGTTTGAAATTGATTACATACGCGTTTATCAGTAAACGATTTTGTGGACGCACGTTGTGCAAAAATCTTTGTTTGAAGGCGAGCTTAACGCTAGTGCAATAAACGGCAAGAAACTGTTTAAGTGTTTTCTGACTTCACTTTTTTAACGAACGCGCGTTCAACTCATTTTCGGGCACTATTTTCCGTTAGCGATTGCAGCGACAATACCGTTTGGCGACGGCGTTGGCGGTTGCGGTAGGATGCGGCGACAGCGAGAGCCCGCAGGCTACCGACAACCGACCGCCGTAGCCATGCGGTATTACAGCGAAAAGCGCGGCGGCGGATCACAAAACGTTGAAGTGAAAACCATTTACCTCGCCGCAACGGCCTAAAAACTCAAACTCTCGAATTAACGCTGAAATAAACGCCTTTCGGTTAAATTTTCGTTCTTTTGTGCCGACACAATTTGAGAATAATGCAAAAATTTGACGCCATAAGGCCTTACTACGATACGGAGATTAATGCTGCCATTTGCGAAGTATTGCACCATCCGATGATGAAGGCTTTGATGAATTTTACGTTTCCGGAACTTGCCGACGAGGTGTGGAAAGAGCAGTTGAAGAAAACGCATAGTATTCGCGATTTTCAGTGCAATTTTATTTACCACTCGGTACAACAGGTGTTGCGAAATAGCGCTGAAGGATTGAGTACCTCGGGATTTGAAAAGCTCGAACCCAATACGGCGTATTTATTTATTTCGAATCACCGCGACATTATTTTAGACACATCGCTGCTAAATGCTGCCTTATTTGAACACGGTTTGGTGATGACGGCTTCGGCGATTGGCGATAATTTGGTGAAGAAATCGTTTTTGAAATCGCTTTCGCGGATGAATCGCAACTTTTTGGTACAGCGCGGATTACCGCCTCGCGAATTGTTGCAAAGCTCGAAGTTAATGTCGGAATACATTGCGCGTTTGCTTCGTCGGGAAAACCGTTCGGTATGGATTGCTCAACGCGAAGGACGTACCAAAGACGGCAACGACGCGACCCACCCGGGCGTTTTAAAGATGCTGGCCATGGGCGCGGGCGACGATCATCAACTGCACTATTTCAAGAAAGCACGAATTGTTCCGGTGGCTATTTCGTACGAATACGACCCGACCGACGCATTGAAAATGCCGCAATTACTGGCCGAAGCCAACAACGAAAAGTACATTAAGGAAAAGAATGAAGACTTTATGACCTTGCTGAGCGGCATTATGGGTCAGAAGAAACGCATTCACATTCATATCGGAAAAACGTTAGACACGGAAATAGACGATATTTTAGCCGAAACCGATAATACCAACAAGCAAATACAAGCGTTGGCGCAGAAAATTGACGATTCGATTATTTGCGACTATCGTTTGTGGCCTACCAATTTTATTGCTTACGATTTATTAAATCAATCGGCTGATTTTGCACACAAATACACCGACGGAGAAAAGCAATTGTTTGAGCGGCGTTTGGAATTGCGAATCGACGCTACTGATCCGAACCAAATGCAGAGTTTTTTAGCCATGTACGCCAATCCGGTTTTCAATAAATTGAAGTATGGAGCCATCGAATAAAGCGCGTATTTTATTGATTTATACCGGTGGAACGATTGGTATGGTTAAGGATTTTGAAACCAAAGCCCTGAAAGCTTTCAATTTTAAAAAGCTTTTGCAACGCATTCCGGAACTGAAACAATTGGATTGCGATATCGAAACGATTTCGTTTGAAACTCCGATTGATTCATCGAATATGAATCCGGCGCAATGGATAAGCATGGCTGAAATCATTGAAAGCAATTACGAGCAATTCGACGGATTTGTAGTTTTACATGGGTCGGATACCATGTCGTATTCGGCTTCGGCTTTGAGTTTTATGTTGGAACATTTGCAAAAGCCGGTGGTTTTTACGGGTTCGCAACTACCAATTGGCGATTTACGCACCGATGCGAAAGAGAATTTAATTACGGCGATTCAAATTGCCTCGCAGTTGGAAGAAGGCACACCGATTGTTCGGGAGGTGTGTTTGTATTTTGAATACAAATTGTATCGAGGCAACCGAACTACGAAAGTGAATGCCGAGCATTTTAAAGCGTTTACTTCGCCAAATTACCCAGCATTGGCAGAGAGTGGCGTACACTTAAATATTGCGCACGAGTATTTATTGCGTAACGAGCCACAAGCCGCGCCGTTTAAGGTTCGAAAACTATTGGATTCGCATATTGCCATTATCAAGATGTTTCCGGGTATCAACGCAACGGTTTTGAATGCGATTTTGGAAATACGCGATTTAAAAGCCATTGTTTTAGAAACGTACGGAGCGGGCAATGCCCCGAGCGAGACATGGTTTATTGATTTATTGAAACAAGCCATCAGACGCGGTTTACACATTGTAAATGTTACGCAGTGTATTGCTGGGAGTGTGCAGATGGGTCAGTATGAAACCAGCAGTGCCTTGAAAGAAATTGGAGTGATTTCGGGAAAAGACATTACCACAGAGGCGGCGGTTTGCAAATTGATGTTTTTGTTGGGCAACGAAACGGAGTTTGCCGACTTTAAAACGGCTTTTGAAACGCCAATTTGTGGGGAAATGAC
>CALRVY020000090.1:0-11367 GCA_943371725.1 Pseudanabaena sp. UWO311
CGACGGGCGTGGGCGTTTTCCAAAAATACACGTTATCGAGGTAAATATCTACTGGCGTGGTACTTCCTGGCCCGTTTGCAGCGAATTTCATCTGAAAAACCGAATCCCATGTCATACCAACAAACGCACTTTTGGGAATATCGACACTATACCAATTTCCAGCGGTGTGATTAATGGTAACTAACGACTCTGTAGAACCAGTTCCGTTATTTACAGGCGTTACTTGCAAAATGGTGTTTGCTGGATTTGCGCTTGTCCAAACGTCAACATGCAAAAACTCCATATTCGAGAGATTTTGTGTTGTTAGCTCAGTTCCTTGGTAATTGAAATTTAGGTATGCTAAAACGACATTTCCAGAATTCGTAGTAAAGTTTGGATTAGTGCAGCAAAAACCGGATTGCGACCAGTTTGGATTGTAATTGGTTGCGATATTTGGAAAGGTATTTCCGTAAATTGAAACAACGTCGACTGGGTTATTGGTTGGGTCGGCAGGCGAAGTTGTAGGTTGCGCCATTGTGCTAACAAATGAGAGCGCTGCAATGACAAGAGTAAAGTATTTCATATTCTGATGGTTAAATGGTAAAGCAACGCAATTAAAATCTTGCCGCATTGATTTCCCATCATACAAAAACTATACGATTCATAAATAAATTGATTTTCTTTGGAAACAGCTATGGCTACTGCATTACTAGCAAATAGTTTCGCGATGTAGTTTGCACTTTTGTGTACTTATGTTGTGGTAAATTGGTGGTTAACGGCTCGAAATATCGATTCGATTTAATGAAATCTTCGTTTTCTACATTAAAACTATCTCTAAAGACTTTGTAAAATGACAGTTTCTTTAGATTTGACTTGAGATATGTACCTAAAATTTTAATGCAATAAACGACCTATTGCCAATCGCGCTAATAAGTAACTTACGGTTGATTCGGCGCCTTGATTTAAATTGACATTACTTTCTTCAACGCCGTCGTAACAGCCGCCTGTTTCTTCTTGATAAACTGTTTGCTGCAAGTGATTATCGCCTAAGAACCAATAGAAGGAACTAAGTGCCCGTTTTTTATACTTATCCTCTTTAATTGCATTGTAAAAAGTTTCAAGAGCAATAATCGTGTATGCAACATCGATAGGTTGTTCGCCACCAATAGGATTCACTTCTACCCTATCTTTAAATTGCCAGCCTTTATTAGAGACTACTCTCAGTTTTCCATTTTTAAATATTCGAGAGAGTAAAAAATCAAAACTTTCAATCGCGATTTCTTTAAATATCTGATTTCCCGTAAATTGCGCCGCATACAATAGTGCTTCCGGGAGTAAACTGTTAGCATAGGTCAGGTAGCTTTCAAACCAATGCCAATTTTTACTCTTCTCATGTAAATACATCTGAACCAACCGATTGCCAAATACATTAACCAACTCATTATCAATTGGATTTCCACTGATTACCATTGCTTTAATCAAAAAAGCCATTGATCGCGTTGAGTGAATATGTGTTACTTTTAACAAGCCTTTTCTCAATAGTACGTCGGCCAAATCAACCAATTTATCGGGTAAGAAATTGCGTTTAGAGGTAATTACAGCCAATGCCCAAAGCGCTCTACCGGTACTATCGTCTAAATTTTCATTAAAATTCTGTTCGGTAAACTTCCCTTCTAAATTCACATAATTCAAAAAACTGCCATCGTTTTGTTGGCAATAAGCTATAAAATTCAGGTAAATAGCAATTAAATCGAGACTTTTTTGTTGTAACGATTTGCTGTTTAAAGACGCCATAGCAATTATAGCCCGTGCATTATCATCAAGTGTATAGCCAGTTGTAATATCTGGATTTGACAATTTCGAGAATTGAATCATCGCAAACTTATCTGTCAATTTTTCAATATGATTTAAATTAATTTCAGGAATTTTGAATTTGAAAGTGTGCTGCTCGGCAAGTAGTTTTTGAAACAAGTGAACGTGTTGAATCGCGGAATTCTTCCAAATTGTTTTACTAATTTTATGGAAGACATTTGAAGAAATCGTACTTCGTAATTCTTCATTATTTAACAAATTGATAATTGCTTTTGAAAGTGCCTCCGCATTTTGGAACGGTACGATTAGTCCGTTTTCATCATCTAACAATTCTATTGCGTGTGGAATTGGAGTTGATATTACCGGACAACCTGCCGCCAAAGCGTACGAAAATGTTCCGCTAACTGCCTGATTTTCGTCTTTTGAAGTAAAAAGATAAATGTCTGTAAGCTGCAAATACGTTTGTAAAAGTTCGAGCGGTAAATACGCATCTATCATTCGTACGTTGGCGTTTAAATGCAACGCATCAATCCGATTTTGAAGTCTTTGTCTGTATTGTTCGCCATTTTGACGAAGTACTTCTGGATGCGTTTTTCCTAGCAGAAGGAACAAAACATTAGGATACTTTTCAACTACTTTTGGAAGCGCTTCGATGGTGGTTTCGATACATTTGCTTTCGCTGATGAGTCCAAATGTGGTTAAGATTTTTTTATTTTGAAGGTGTAATTTTTGCTTTTCATAAGCTTCATCAATTTCAATGGGAAGATGCGTTCCGTGGGAAATCACTTCAATTTTATCTTCTCTAATTTGATAATCGTCTTGTAAGATTCTTGAAGCAGAGCTTGTCATTACAACAACGTATTGTGCCATTTCGGCAATTGCTCTAACATGCACGAGCATTTTTGCATTTGGCTTCGGTAAAACGGTGTGAAATACGCAAATAACGGGCACCTGTAATCGACTAATAAAATCGCTAAAAAGCAGTTCATTACTTTGAAAAAGCCCGAATTCGTGTTGAATAACGACTAATTTGATTGCTTCATTTGTATTGATTTTGTGAAGATTATCCTCAAAACTAGCTGCGCTTTGCGTGTTTAGAATATACAATGGTTTTTCTGGATAAGAAAACTGTGCTGTATTGGTTTCTAGAGCGCAGAATTCGCAGGAAAAGTTGTGCTCAAAATGACTTTGAATGGCTAAGATGAGATCGGCTGTATAGGTTGCAATTCCGCATTCGCGAGGTGGAAAAGTGCTTAAGAACAGAATTTCGGCTGTTTTCGATTTCTTATTTGTAATTCTACTACTTTTTCTTTTCGCAGCAGCGTCTGTAACTTCTTCTAAATAATTAGTTTTCATGGTTTTAAATTTTTAAATTGTAACAATTCGGAAAGAAGCGTGTTGTAATCAACAGCGGCGACAGCAATTCGAGTATCAGCTGCTCCGTAATAAATAAAAAGTAAATTGTTTTCTAGAAGTAAACCTGTGGGAAAGCAAACATTATTCACTTTACCTTCCATTTCCCAAATTTCTTCAGGTACAAACAACGGATAAGGCAAACGCGACAGTTCGATTTGCGGCTTTTCAAGGTCTAATAAGGCAGCACAAACTGCGTAAACATGTCGCCCGTCAATGATTTGAACGCCGTGATATATTAGAAGCCACCCAAAAGCGGTCTCTAATGGTGGGCAACCGCTTCCAATGTAGCTAAGTTCGTGTGTATATTTTGGCGCTAGAACCACATAATCTGTAAAATCTTCAAAGTAGCGAACCCAGAAAGATTCGTTCAACTCTGAAAAACTCGATACAGAAACAACGATTTGAATATCAGGCTTTATACGGTGTAAAAAGTAAAAATCACCTTTGATTTTCCTTGGAAATAGAACTAAATTTTTATCCCAAACGTATGCTTTATCCTCATGCAGAGCATCCGTTTCAGATGTATTTTTGTATCCGACTTTTGCTTCAAAATCTTTAAAGGAAATCTTCGGAACAATAATTCCGCGTTTAATCCAATTCTTTAAGTCAACCGACGTAGCTAAAGCACCTAACGCGTTCAAACCATTATACGCGGTGTAGGTTAAGTAAAAAACACCTTCAATTTTTACGATCCGTGGGTCTTCAATACCATGACTTTCGTAATCGTATTCTGGAACCAAAAGCGGCGTCTCACTTCTAAAAGTAATATGAAGTGGTGTCGACAATTTACAGTAACCGATGCTCGAATAATTACCTTTTGCAACCGCTCGATACATTAATAGGATTTCCGTATCAACCTTGATAACAGCCGGATTCAATACGCCCTCACATTCAAACGGATTTTTGGTCGGTTCAAGAAGAATTCCAAGTCGGATCACATTTATCATATTTTCTAGCTATTAGTTTAGTAATCATTTATGCGTGATGCTTTAAATACAGTTGTCAATAACCTTTTAGCCTGAGTTCGCTTAAAAATCTTTGTCAGATCGCTGGCAAATGAACCGTGGTACCTTAGTCTATCAAACCGCGATAAAACTCTTTGAAACCATGGTGTTTAAACGGTCGCTTACATCGTTAGATTTTTTGCTATAGCTCGGTAGTATCATAGTAGTCAGATATTCCATTTTTTTCTGACTCCCATTTTTAAATCGGGCTCAGATTCATACAGCTCCATGTTTACTATCCAATTTCGATTTTTATTTGGAGCATGCGTTAAATAGTTATCCCTATCCGCTATTGCGAAAAAGTTAATGAAACAGGTATTATGGGAATAATCGGAAAAAATGCTGGAAACTATTTCTAGTTGATTTTAAGCTAATATCGCCTTTCCGAAGAATGTGTGGTAGTGGAAATGATTCATAAAATCACCTCTTGAGAAAAAGTGTGTTCAAAGGTAATTGCCACTCTTTCAAATCTTTATAAAGGTACGCCTTTTCCGTGACCAAAGCGTATTTAATGTGTTAATTAACGCGAAACTAAAAAATAATCTTTGTTTGATTGCTTTTCGTAGTTTGTTTTAACCCGTATAGTAGTCAAATGAACTTATTTAAATGGGAAGAAAAACAAAACCAAAAATCCCTAGTACTGCTTACAAAGTGAGCAAACTAGGGATTAAAAATAGGTCATTAAAATCGTTTCTAATCGTGATTCTCTATTTTCTTGTAGGCATCGATTACCTTTTTAACCAAACGGTGGCGTACAATATCTTTATCATCTAGATAAATAATTCCGATGCCGTCGATATCTTTTAGAACGAGTAGTGCTTCTTTGAGTCCGCTGATGGTTCGTCGCGGCAAATCAACTTGTCCCGGATCACCAGTAATCATAAACTTCGCATTGCGTCCCATTCGGGTTAAAAACATTTTCATTTGCGAATGTGTCGTATTTTGCGCTTCATCGAGAATTACAAATGCGTTATCGAGTGTTCGACCGCGCATGAAAGCTAGCGGCGCAATTTGGATGATTCCTTTCAGAATGTAATCCTCTAATTTTTCATTCGGAAGCATATCGCGCAACGCATCGTAGAGTGGTTGCATGTATGGATCGAGTTTTTCTTTCATATCGCCAGGTAAAAAACCAAGATTTTCTCCGGCTTCAACTGCGGGTCTGGTCAGAATAATTCGTTTTACGGTTTTTTCTTTCAAAGCTTTCACTGCCATTGCAACACCTGTGTACGTTTTTCCTGTTCCTGCGGGTCCGACAGCAAAAACCATGTCGTTTTTTTGCAAGGTATCAACGAGCAATTGCTGGTTTGGAGTCATTGCTTTAATGATTTTCCCACCAACGCCGTGCACTAAAATTTTGTCGTGATCGGCCATTCGTTCCATGTGTTGCACACCGCCTTCAATCACGCGCTCAATCACATTGTTATCAATATTGTTGTATCTATTAAAGTGCAACATCAATCGATTGAATCGGTTTTCGAATTCATCGAGTACTTCTTTTTCACCAAAGGCCTTTATTGTAGTGCCTCTAGCAACAATTTTTAACTTGGGATAATACTTCTTAATCGTTTCAAGATGTGCGTCTTGAGCGCCCCAAAAATCCTTCGGAGCTATGTCAACTAATTCAATAATGCGCTCGTTCAAATGATGTATATTTAGTTTTTAAAACGTTTTAAAGCTTCCATTTTGTAGAGAATACCGTAGCTTTGTCTCAAATTTAGGGATTTTAAGTGCCCGTCTTGATTTTAGTTATAAACAAATAAATGTCAATAATTACCCTTACCAGCGATTTTGGGTTAAAAGATTATTTTGTAGCCGCAGCAAAAGCAAAACTTTTTGTTTACGCTCCGGAAAGTCCCGTTATTGATATTTCTCATAATGTCGATGCCTTTAATATTGCTGAAGCAGCTTACCTTGTTAACGGAGCTTGCAAACACTTTCCTGAAAATACAGTTCATTTAATTTTAGTTGATTACGAAAAAAATCGTGAACAACAACATGTTATTGTTCGATACTTAAACCAATACTTTATTGCTGCCGACAATGGAATATTGTCGCTATTTGTTAGTAATCGCGCTGATGCGGAAATTTACGAAATCAACATTCACGATGTTTTAGCTAGCAACGACGACCTCCAAACGCTTCTTTACGTAGCTGCTCATTTAGCAAAAAACGGCGCTGTGAGTGTGGTGGCAAAACCGCGGGAAAAACTTATCGATACAATTGCACCCGAAGCTTCCTTGGCAGCAAACGGAACTGAAATTCACGGAAGTGCTATTTATTTCGATCGTTTTGGAAACATAGTTACCAATATTCGTAAAAGATTTTTCGATTCGTTTGCCAATGGGCGCTCATTCGAGATTACCCTACCGCGGGCAACCGTTTCGGGAATCAGTGGCATTACAAAAATTGTCGAAAATTACAGCGATATAGCCAGCGACGAGCGATTTAAAATCAGCGAATACACCAGCCAAAGTTTAGCAAAATTCAATGACGCCGGATTTTTGGAAATAGCTGTTTTTAGAGGAAATCCGGAGCGAAGCGGTGCTGCACAAAGTTTACTAGGTGCTAAATATTTAGATCCGATCGTAATTACATTTAAACCATGATTGTTCGAATTGTTAAGCTACATCTAAAGGAAGAGTCTATTGCAGCTTTCCTTTCAAATTTTGAAGTTATAAAACAGCGTATTCGACAGTTTCCTGGAAACCAAAAGTTGGTGCTTTACCAAGATATCTCCAATCCGTGTATCTTTTTTACCTACAGTTTTTGGAATAGTGAAGCCGATTTAAACGCGTACCGACAGTCGGATTTTTTCGATGCTGTATGGCGCGAAACCAAATTGATGTTCGCAGGTAAACCCGAAGCTTGGTCGGTAAACCAAATTACCGAGGTATTCGTGTAGTATAATTCTGCGCAAGCATTACATTTGCAGCTGCAAAATTTAAAGTTGGATGAAAGCAATTTTCCTTAAAGAAATCAGAAGTTTTTTTGGCAGCGCCATCGCCTATTTGGTTATTGCCGTATTTCTGGTGCTTGCCGGACTGTTCACTTTTGTTTTTGAAGGCGATTACAACGTACTAAATTCCGGTTATGCCGATTTTACGCCTTTTTTCAATTTATGCCCTTGGATTCTCATGTTTTTAGTTCCGGCGGTTACCATGAAAAGCTTTTCCGACGAATTTCGTATGGGAACAATCGAATTACTGCTCACAAAACCCATCACGCATTTTCAGTTACTTGGTGGAAAATTATTTGCGGCCTTCTTTTTGGTTTTGTTCGCTTTACTTCCTACCCTGTTTTATTTGATTCTAATAGGCAATTTAGCTTATGAAGGAAATTCGCTCGACAGCGGAAGCATCATTGGTTCTTACGCCGGTTTGTGCTTTTTAATTCTCGCGTTTAGCAGTATTGGTACGTTCGCCTCTACCCTATCCGACAACCAAATTGTATCGTTTATCGTTGGCTTATTGATTTGCTTTTTAATGTATTTCGGATTTGAATCCATTGCATCTTCTTTCGGTTCTTTTACAAACACTGTTGAAAAAATAGGCATGTCGGCACACTTTAGTAGTATGAGTCGCGGAGTAATCGATAGTCGCGATTTGATTTATTTCTTAAGTATCGCCGCTTTATTTTCAGTTTTAACGCTCTTTCGCTTACAAGCCAAAATCAAATAAAGATGAAACAGTTTTCATATAAAAATCTCGGAATCTTTATATCGGCAGTGATACTGCTTAATATAGCAAGTTCTTTTTTCTTCTTTCGATTTGATTTAACTGCCGATTCGCGCTATACCTTATCAAAACAAACTTTAGAGATTGTCGACAAAATAGATAAGCCACTTTATTTGGATGTTTTTTTGGAAGGAAAATTCCCGGGTGAATTCAAGCGTTTACAAACCGAAACCTTGCAATTACTCGAAGAATTTGAAGCGCGAAATTCAAACATCAAATTCGAGTTTGTAAATCCTTTAGAGAACGAAACCAAGCAAGATTCGGTAATTCAGGCTTTTGTTGAACGTGGTTTGATGCCTGTTCGGGTTAGTGTTCAAGAAAAAGGTGTCGAATCGCAAGAAACGGTTTTTCCCTGGGCTGTAGCCAGTTTGGGAGATAAATCGACGAAAATTCCGCTTTTAAAAAACGGATTAAATGCCGATACGCAACAAAAAGTGATCAGCAGCGTACAACATTTGGAATATGCTTTTGCAAATGCCATTAAAATTGTAAGTACTGAAAAAACGAAGAAAGTAGCTGTTATGAAAGGAAACGGCGAAATCGACGATTATAAAATTGCAGATTTCATTACTTCGGTTCGCGATCAATACCGCATTGGTACGTTTACGCTCGACTCTGTAGCAACAAATCCACAAAAGGCGGCGGCTTTTTTAAAGAAATACGATTTAATGGTTGTTGCCAAACCAACTCAAGCTTTTAGTGACGCCGAAAAACAAGTACTCGATCAATTTGTTATTCACGGAGGAAAATCGATTTGGTTAATGGATCAAGTGGCGATCGAAACCGATAGTCTGTTCAACGAACGAGGTGCTGCTATTGCATTTCCGCGCAATCAAACATTGAATCTCGACGATTTGTTTTTCAAATACGGCGTTCGAATTGCGCCTATTTTGGTAAAAGATATCGGACAAGCTACTCCCATTGCACTTGCAACAGGACAACAGGGAAGCAATACTACATATTCGCAATTTCCGTGGTTTTACGCGCCGTTTTCATATCCACCACAAAACACCGAAAATCCGATTGTAAGCAACATCGACGGTGTAAAATTTGAATATGCAAACGGAATTGAATTGTTAAACAACAACATTAAGAAAACGGTTTTGTTGGAATCCTCAAAGCTTTCAATCGCTGTGGGAACACCTGTCGAAGTACAACTAAGCATGGTTGAAGAACGACCCGACCAAGCAGCTTTTGCGAACGCAGTTCCGATTCCGCTTGCTGTTTTGTTGGAAGGAAAATTTACGTCGGTTTTTAACAATCGCGTATTGGCATTTCCCGATAAAACGTTTTTGGGTACAGCATCAAAAGCAAATGCAATGATTGTTATTGGTGATGGAGATGTTATTAAAAATCAGTTCGATTCAAACGGAGTTCCATTAGAGTTAGGCTTCGATAAGTGGAGCAATAAGTTTTACGGCAATAAAGAATTTATCTTGAACAGTATCAACTATTTGCTAGACGATAGTAAATTAATTTATCTGCGAAATAAAGAGATTATTTTACCGATTCTCGACCGAAATTTAGTAGCCGAAAACTACGTGAACACCCAAATTTACGCCCTACTTTTACCGCTATTGGCACTCGGTATTTCGGGAGTACTCATCTTTTATTTTAGAAAACGGAAATACGCGCGTTAGTGTTGAAAAATAGTTTGGCACGATTACTTGTAAAACTTCAAAATTAGTCTCATTTTTACCCCTTATAAAAGTTCACATTTATGAAATTTATAGTTTCCAGTTCCTATTTACTAAAACAGCTGCAAGTGTTGGGAAGTGTTATCAACAATAACCACACAATGCCCATTTTAGAAAACTTTCTTTTCGAGCTCAATCAGTCGCAACTTACCGTTTCAGCTTCGGATTTAGAAACAAAAATGTCGGCAATACTGGAAATCGAGTCTGAAAGCGAAGGAAAATTTGCTGTTCAAGCAAAGTTATTACTCGACATGTTGAAAACGTTTCCAGAGCAACCACTCACTTTTACCGTTGAAAATGCTGCGGTAGAAATAAGTTCAAACTCAGGAAAATACGCGTTATCGGCTGTTTCTGGTGACGATTTCCCAGATTCGGAACAACTTCAAGATCCGTCGTCGGTAACCATTCCAGCAGAAATATTAGCAACTGCTATCACAAAAACGATTTTTGCGACCGGAAACGACGAGCTGCGACTGGTGATGATGGGCGTTTTGTTCGAATTTTCGCCAGAAGGTTTAACCTTTGTAGCTACCGATGCGCACAAATTGGTGAAATACGAAAGAACAGATGTTAAATCGAGCGAAGAAGCTGCTTTCGTAATGCCGAAAAAGCCTTTGAACATTCTGAAGAATATCTTACAAACATCGGATTCTGAAGTTAAAATCGAATACAACAAGTCGAATGCGACCTTCACGTTTGATAATGTGGTTCTTACTTGTCGATTAATTGATGGAACCTATCCGAAATACAACCAAGTAATTCCAAAAGAGAACCCGAATAAATTGATTATCGATCGTAATTTGTTCCTGACGTCAGTGAAGCGTGTATCGATTTTCAGTAGTCGTTCTACGCACCAAATTCGTCTGAAAATTGCTGGAACCGAACTCAACATTTCCGCAGAAGATGTCGAATACTCAAACAAAGCCGATGAGCGTATGACTTGTGATTATCAAGGAGACGATATTGTGATTGGTTTCAATTCGAAATTCTTGTTGGAAATGCTAAACACTTTAACGTCCGACGAAATTCAGCTCGAAATGTCGCTACCAAACCGCGCGGGAATCTTAACTCCTGTCGACGGTCTCGACGAAGGCGAAAAAGTCATGATGCTGGTAATGCCGGTTATGATTAATAGTTAACAAACAAGAGCCACTCCAAGAGAGTGGTTTTTTTTGGGGCGTTACGGCGGCAAGCATCTGGTGGAAATACATAACCGCCGTCGGGCTTTTCGCTACCCCCGATAGTTATCGGGGTGTTTTGCGGCATAAATGCCACCGCAAAACAGGATTTTCGCTGCACTCCCTAACGCGAAAATCGTTACCAGAGGTTCGATCGCTAAAAAATTACCCTTTTATCTTTTGTTTGATCGCACAAAACCTCGTTTAGAGTTTACCTATTTGAGTTGCATTAAGAACTTACTTAATTTGCGGAAATTTTATCTTTTGTAGAGCGAAAATCAACCGATCTCGCACATACGTAACTAGCTGATTGAACGAGTTTTAAATCTTGGTAATATTGCAATATTACGTTTACATTTTTACAAATCCTTACGAGTTTATTTTTAATGTCGCATATGCAAAAGACTGTTTTTTCAATTCCCTTTCCAACTCTAGTTCTATGTAAAAGCATTTTTAGTAAATAGCGGGCTTTACATTTATTTTCTTGTAATATTGCAATATTACCTAGAACTAACTAATACAAAATCAGATTATTAACTGCTTA
>CALRVY020000091.1:0-11223 GCA_943371725.1 Pseudanabaena sp. UWO311
AATGCGGCGGGCGAAAAGTTGTTGAAATCGGTACGCACAATTAACCCTCCAAGCGAAGTAATTACCGAATATATCGACGGTTTTCAATACAAGAACGGTGTTTTAAAGTTCTTTCCTACCGCTGAAGGCTACGTGGAATTCGTGGATCCTACCAAATTCTTCTACGTGTAAAACTACACCGACCACCTCGGAAATGTGCGCATGAGCTACACCAACCACGGCACGGAAGTTCCGAAAATCTTAGAAGACAATCACTATTACCCTTTTGGCCTGAAACACGAAAACTACGCCAGCGAGCGTTTTGAACGCATCCGCCAAGAAAACGGTGAGTTATACGTGATACAACCCACGGAAAGACGGGAGTGGCAGTATAAGTACAATGGGAAGGAGTGGCAAGATGAGTTGGGGTTGAATATGTATGATTATGGATGGCGTAATTATATGCCAGATATTGGACGTTGGACACAGATAG
Source organism: Pseudanabaena sp. UWO311 (assembly GCA_943371725.1). Classification (GTDB taxonomy): domain Bacteria; phylum Bacteroidota; class Bacteroidia; order Flavobacteriales; family Flavobacteriaceae; genus Flavobacterium. The sequence goes on from CALRVY020000091.1 coordinate 473, forward strand.
ACCCCTTATTTAACGACCTTAAGTTTGCAAATGATAACAGTCAAATAGAGGATGAAGATGATCAAAATGAAATCTATATGGCAATCATAAACGATCTTGAAGTAGGTGGAGGTATTTATAACACTGACAATTTAAATCCTTACGGCTATGGCTACAATAATCCTGTTTCTTTTGATGACCCAGATGGAAGGTGTCCTTCTTGTGTTTGGGGTGCACTTATAGGTGCAGCAGTTGAATATGGTGGTCAGGTAGCTGCTAATTTATATGAGGGTAAATCATTAAAGGACTCAATGACAGATATAGATGTTGGAGATGTTTTAGTATCAGCAGGTGAAGGAGCCTTAACAGGTGGTGTATCAGCTGTCAGGAGTGTAGTTGCAAAAACTGCAATAACTGTAGGTTCAGAAATTGTTAAAAACACTCTTGATGTAAAAGTTAAAGGAGGCAAACCTACCGTAAAAGTTAATGACGCTAAATCAGTAGCAAGAAATACCGTAATTGGTCTTGCTGTAAATGGAGCAGGAAAAGCAATTCCTTCAACTAAAGTTAAAGTGAAGTCTGAGGTTACACCTAAACAAGCTGTAAAAACAGCAAGAACAAATGGCGTAGTTAATCGAGCCCAAAGAAAAGAAATTCAAAATCAAGCTAAAAAAACTTTAAAAGAAAATAAAGCTATTAATAAAACAGTCAATGGAGCCACAGGAGGCGCAGCTTCAGGAGGCACAGCTGAAGCTATAAAAAGAAAAGAGGATAAAGCAAATGGAAAATAAATCATCTTTTGTTAATAGAATCAAAGCCAATTTTGTCTTGACATTGTTTATATGTTTTATTGTTTTTCTTGTTTTAAGAAATAATTATAATAATGATGAATTACAGGAAAACGGAAAACAAGCAAAGGCTTATCTTTATAAGGTTAAAGGAGTTGGTTCAAAAGGAACTATAAGAGGGTTCTATAGATTTGAAATAAATAATAATTATTATGAAGGATTTTATGATAATGATAAATTAAAAGAACATGATAGTATTGATATAATATATCTTCCTGATAATCCCGAACGTAATCAAGCAAAACAATTTTTAGAAGATTACTAAATTAGAATCACATAAAACCCAAGCAGTTGCTTGGGTTTTGTCATTTATAAATATCTCTAGAACAGAGAAATCAGGACTAGGTCATTGTAGGCTTCCCCTAATTCGAACCGTTTATAACGCCCCGATCGCGCGGATTTACTTCGTATTTTCACCTAAAGCCTCGGGGGCAATCTGCGCTGAAAGTTCGGCTTTTCCGACCGTTTATAATCAAAGACGTTCGCCTAGCCCCGACTGTAGCGGCAGCCCGGAGTAAAAAAAGGCTGTGTGAATTGGGTTACAAACGGCGCCCCCAGAAGCCGGTTGTAGCCCCATGAACACGCCTTTTTTTACGAGGACTACAGCGGAAGGCGGGATTAGCTGCAAAAAAAATAATTTAACGTGAGTTCGATGTAAAAATCGAAGTTAGAAATCATTTCAATAATTGGTATAAAAGGCAGATTTGTTTTGGGACACTATAGTATTGTAAAAAAAATCTAACGAAGCAGTTGTTCCTTTCCATTGCTATTTGATTTCACAATTTGTTGATTTCAAGCGATATGACAAAGATTTTTAATCGAACTCCGGTTTTTAACTTTGATGTTTCGTTTCAGCCCTTACCTTTGCGCTGAACTATATCGATTTCTTATGTCAGATTACAGTAAACGTCGCGCCGCTCTATTATACCACGCCAAGCCAAAACCGGGAAAAATTGCGGTAGTTCCTACCAAAAAATATGCTACACAACGCGATCTTTCGTTGGCCTATTCGCCGGGAGTGGCAGAGCCTTGTTTAGAGATTGCGAAAGACATCGACAATGTGTACAAATACACCGCGAAAGGCAATTTAGTAGCTGTAATTACCAACGGTACAGCTGTTTTAGGATTGGGCGATATTGGGCCGCAAGCCTCGAAACCTGTTATGGAAGGAAAGGCTTTGCTTTTCAAAATTTTTGCTGATATCGACGTGTTTGATATTGAAATCGACACGAAAAACATCGATGAATTTATCAATACCGTTAAAAATATTGCGCCTACTTTTGGAGGTATAAACTTAGAAGATATTAAAGCTCCCGAATCGTTTGAAATTGAGCGGCGATTGGTGGAAGAGCTGAATATTCCGGTGATGCACGACGACCAACACGGTACGGCAATTATCTCGTCGGCAGCACTTTTGAATGCTTTGGAGTTTGCAGAAAAAAATATTTCGGAAATCAAATTAGTGGTTTCTGGTGCGGGTTCTGCTGCCTTAGCATGTGCCAATTTATATGTGCTTTTGGGTGTGAAGCCTGAAAACATCATTATGTTCGATAAAGACGGCGTTTTAAGTTCGGCACGTACCGATTTATCCGACTTACAGAAACGTTATGCATTTGCTGCTCCGGGAACAACACTAAAAGACGCAATGGTTGGTGCCGACGTATTTCTTGGTTTATCTGCGGGTAATTTATTGACTCCGGATATGTTATTGAGCATGGCTGCAGATCCGATTGTTTTTGCGATGGCAAATCCGGTTCCTGAAATCGATTATGATCTAGCGATTGCTACACGCGAAGACATTATTATGGCAACGGGCCGAAGCGACAATCCGAATCAAGTAAATAATGTTTTAGGATTTCCATACATATTTCGTGGCGCTTTAGATGTTCGTGCTACTAAAATAAACGAGGCTATGAAAATGGCGGCGGTTCGTGCATTAGCCGCCTTAGCTAAAGAACCGGTTCCAGAACAAGTAAACATTGCTTACGGCGAAACGAAGTTGAATTTTGGAAGAGATTACATCATTCCGAAGCCTTTCGATCCGCGATTGATTGCGAAAGTGGCTCCGGCTGTGGCTCGTGCTGCTATGGAATCGGGCGTGGCAACACATCCGATTACCGATTGGCAACGCTACGAAGATGAGCTTTTAGAACGCTTAGGTAGCGACAATAAAATGGTTCGCTTGTTAATGAATCGTGCGAAGATGGATCCCAAGCGCATTGTTTTTGCGGAAGCCGATCATTTGGATGTTTTAAAAGCGGCTCAAATTGTTTATGAAGAGAAGATCGGTCATCCGATTTTGCTAGGAAATAAAGAAGTTATTTTGGAATTGAAGTCGGAAATTGGATTTGATGCCGATGTTCCGATTTACGATCCAAAGACGAAAGAAGAAGATGTACGTCGACTGCGCTATGCGGATATTTATTGGAAGTCGCGCCAACGTAGAGGGATTCAACTTTTAGATGCCCAAAAGTGGATGCGTGAGCGCAATTACTTTGCTGCTATGATGGTAAATGAAGGCGATGCCGATGCTTTAGTTACAGGCTATTCGCGCAGTTATCCGTCGGTTATCAAACCGATGATGCAATTGATAGACAAAGCGCCCGGTATTTCGTTAATTGCTACCGCGAATATGATGATGACGAATCGCGGGCCGATGTTTTTATCGGATACAGCGATTAATCCGAACCCAAGCGCCGACGATTTGGCGAAAATTGCATTGATGACCGCAAAGACGGTTCGCATGTTTGGTATGGAGCCCGTAATTGCGATGATTTCGTTTTCGAATTTCGGATCGTCGGCAAATTCAAGTGCTGCAAAGGTTCGTGAAGCAGTTGCGTATTTGCATAATTACTATCCTGATTTAATTATTGATGGTGAAATTCAAACCGATTTTGCTTTGAATTCGGAAATGTTAGAAAAGAAGTTTCCATTTTCTAAATTGGCCGGTAGAAAAGTTAATACGTTAATATTTCCAAATTTAGAATCGGCAAACATTACCTACAAGTTATTGAAGGAGTTGTACGATGTTGATTCGGTTGGCCCCATTATTTTAGGAATGGATAAACCCGTGCACATTTTCCAATTGGGAGCAAGTGTCGAAGAAATGGTTAACATGGCTGCGGTGGCAGTTGTGGACGCGCAAGAAAAGGAGAAGCGGAAAAAGCGCTAATTTCAGGATTTCTTTACTCAGATAGCAAGTCCGAAAAGTTCGTTATATGATGTTGCTTGTTTAAAATGCGATTGTGTGTCGGTTAAATACGCAATTCGACCTTTGATTTTAAGTCTTTTTTAAGATTTTTGCTACATTTGGGCGCTGACCGTGAAACCATGATTGCTCAAATACAAGGGAAACTTATTGAAAAGCTGCCAACTGAGGTTGTTATCGACTGCCAAGGGATTGGTTACCAGGTAAATATATCGTTACATACATTTTCACTGATTAAAGATTCGGAGTTTATCAAGTTGTACACTTATCTACAGATTAAGGAAGACTCGCATTCGCTTTTTGGATTTTATGAAAAATCGGAGCGTGAGATTTTCAAAATGTTGATTTCGGTGAATGGCATAGGTGCGGGTATTGCGCGCACGATGTTATCGTCGATTGAGCCAAAGCGAATAATCGAGGCTATTGGTTCTGGTGATGTGGCTACCATACAAAGAATAAAGGGAATTGGAGTAAAAACAGCACAACGTGTAATCATAGATTTGCGCGACAAGGTGTTAAAAATATACGATATTGATGAAGTTTCCGTTACTCAGGGCAATACAAGAAGAGATGAAGCGTTATCAGCATTGGAAGTTTTAGGCTTTAACAAAAAGTTGGCAGAAAAAGCACTTGAAAAAATTGCTTTTGAGCAGCCTGAGGCGAATGTAGAAACGTATATCAAATTAGCTTTAAAAATTTTATCGTAGTTGGAAAAATTACTTCTGAATAAATCAGAGTGCCTATATAAATTAGTACTAACCGCAGTGCTGTTGCTTTGCTTTTCATCTTCATTTTCGCAAGTAGATGAAGAAGAGGAAAACGATCAGCCGCGCGACACAATTGGGTATAATTCTGGGAAGCTCGATTTAGGCACACCACCAAGTATAGTAGAAGCTTACACCTACGACTCAAAAACCAATCGATACATAAAAAGCAGCACTGTTGCTGGTTACGACGTAAGCCTACCCGTTGTTCTCACGCCGGAAGAGTACGATGATTTGGTTTTGAGAGAATCCATGAAAAAGTACTTTCGCGAAAAATCGAAGGCACTAGAAGATCGTCCGGGCAGCGAAGACGAAAAGAAAAATTTATTACCAACGTATTACGTAAATTCTAGCTTTTTTGAAACTATTTTTGGAAGCAATACCATAGATATTAAGCCTACGGGATCTGTAGAGATGGATGTAGGAGTTCGTTTCACTAAACAAGATAATCCCGCTTTTTCTCCTCGAAATCGTCAGGCTTTTTCGTTCGATTTCCAGCAACGAATCAGCATGGCGCTTAATGGTAAAGTAGGTACTCGATTAAATGTAAATGCAAACTACGATACACAATCAACGTTTGCGTTTCAGAATTTGATCAAACTTGAATACACACCTACCGAAGACGACATTCTTCAAAAAATTGAAGTAGGTAACGTTAATTTGCCTCTAAACACGTCGCTAATCAAAGGCGCTCAGAGTTTATTTGGTGTAAAAGCGCAATTACAATTCGGCAGAACCACGGTAACGGGAGTGTTTTCTGAACAAAAGTCGCAAACCCGACAAGTAACTGCACAAGGAGGCGGAACACTTCAGGATTTTGGCTTGTTTGCACTAGATTATGATAACGACAGACACTTTTTTTTATCGCAATTTTTTAGAAATCGGTACGATGCTGCTTTGCGAAATTATCCTGTACTCGACACCCGAATTCAAATCACTCGAATTGAAGTTTGGGTAACCAACCGTCAGAATCGTGTAAGCTCAACTGAAAACAATCTACGAAATATTGTTGCGCTTCAAGATTTAGGAGAAGCACAATTAAGTGGATTTCAAGACAATGAAATCGTTTATCTCGATCCTTTGCCAACCGATTTCTTTACCGCAGCAGCCGACACGCCACCAAGCAACAAAAACAATCGATTCGATCCAGCGTTGATTGGGGCTGGAGGTTATTTAACCAATGCCATCCGCGAAATAAATACTACGAGTCCGAACCAAGCTTTCAATATTCCGGGAACTATTGTTGCTGAAGGTCAAGATTACGCCAAACTTGAAAATGCACGTAAGCTAACGCCAAACGAATATACCTTCCATCCACAGCTGGGTTACATCTCATTGCAACAACGTTTAAACAACGACGAAGTTTTAGCTGTTGCGTATGAGTTTACAAGCGGCGGACAAGTATTTCAGGTCGGAGAATTCGCAAACGGCGGAGTCGAGTCTACAATTGTCGATGGAACTGAGCCCGAAAGTCAAATCGTAACAACACAGAGTTTAGTGTTGAAAATGCTGAAAAGCAACTTGACCAATGTTGAAAATCAACTTCAAAACGGACAGCGATTTACAGCTCCCGTTTGGAATTTGATGATGAAAAACATCTATCAAATTGCCCCTGGAGGACAATTAGAGCAGGAAGATTTTCGCTTTAATATCTTGTATTCCGATCCGTCGCCAATTAACTATATTACCGCTGCGGGATCGCTTCCGTTACCTGATGATGTGGAGCGCACACCGCTTCTTAAAGTATTCAACATCGACAGATTAAACATAACCAACGACCCACAAGTAGGTGGAGATGGTTTTTTTGACTTTTTACCCGGTTTAACGGTTGATACGCAAAACGGACGAATTATTTTCACTACGGTTGAGCCTTTCGGTAAGTACCTCTTTGACAAACTTTCAACAGGAACGGAAAATTACAACGATCCGGCAACATACAACAGCAATCAAGCCAAGTACGTTTTTACCACCATGTATCAAAGTACGCAAGCGCGCGCTTTACAAGACAACGAAAAGAACAAATACGAACTTCGCGGACGCTACAAATCAACAGGAGGTGATGGTATTGCCATAGGGGCGTATAACGTGCCTCGCGGATCGGTTGTGGTTACAGCGGGCGGGCGTGTTCTTATAGAAGGAATCGACTATCAGGTTAATTATCAACTCGGTCGAGTGCAAATTTTAGATCCGTCGTTAGCCGCAGCTAATACACCCATTCAAATTTCTGTTGAAAACAACTCGGTCTTCGGTCAGCAAACACGAAGGTTTATGGGAATCAACGTTGAACATAAATTCAGCGAAAAGTTTTTGGTTGGCGCTACATTTTTGAAAATGACGGAGCGTCCGTTTACACAAAAATCAAACTACGGTCAAGAATCGGTGAATAATTCCATTTATGGCGCTAATGTCAACTACGCAACAGAAGTACCTTTCTTAACTAGAATGGTCAACAAATTGCCAAACATGGATACCGATGCACCTTCAAATATCTCGTTCCGTGGCGAAGTAGCTTATTTAAGACCCGATACGCCAAAGGCCGATCAGTTCCAAGGAGAAGCAACTTTGTACGTCGACGATTTTGAAGGTTCGCAAACTACTATCGATATGAAAGGGCCGCTCGCTTGGTCGTTATCAAGCGTACCACTTAATAGTACCGATCCACAAAATCCGTTCGACTTTAATGGCGATTTGAGCGATAATTTAGAATACGGATACAAACGCGCAAAGCTTTCTTGGTATACAATTGATCCGATTTTCTTCACAAGTCAAAGACCAAGCGGTTTAACGGATGCTGATATGGCTTTGAATAAAACTCGTCGTGTTTATATTGATGAGGTTTTTCCAGAAGTTGATGTAGCAGATGGTCAGCAAACAGTTATAAATACCCTCGACTTATCGTATTATCCAACCGAAAGAGGGCCGTACAACTACAATCCTGCGGCAAACGGAACAAACACGCTTCCCAATCCAGAGGAAAATTTTGGTGGAATAACGCGCGCCATTACGTCGACCAATTTCGAACAAAGCAACGTAGAATTCATCCAATTTTGGATCATGGATCCCTATTATCGCGGTAGTGGTGCGGGCGCCGACTTCGACAGCGAGAATCCGCTAAACACAGGAAAATTATTTTTCAACTTAGGTGAAATTTCGGAAGATGTACTGCGCGACGGAAGAAAGCAATACGAAAATGGTTTGCCAGAAGCAGGAAGTTTACAGAACACTTTGCAATCGGCTTGGGGGCGAATTCCTGCCTCGCAATCTTTGATTTATGCATTTGATACAAACGATGCTAATCGAGCAATACAAGATGTTGGTTTTGATGGATTAGAAGATAAAGATGAAAACGTACGCTTTCCTGGTTTTGCAAATACTGGCGATGCCTCGGCAGATAACTACCAGTTCTACATCAATACCGAAGGTGATGTTTTAGAACGCTACAAAAACTACAACGGTCTTGAAGGAAATTCGCCTGTTGCGGTAACCGATAACAATCGAGGAAACACCACGATTCCAGATGTTGAGGACATCAATCGCGACAATACCATGAATACCATTGATGCGTACTTTCAATATGCTGTGGAAATTAGACCCAACATGCAAATTGGAGAAAATTATATTACAGATGAGCGCATAACACAAGGACGAATTCCGCAAGGAACACAAACAAGCACGATTCCTGTTCGTTGGATTCAGTTCAAAATTCCGATCGATCAAGGATCGAATACCATCAAAGTAGGTCCGATAGAAGATTTTAGAGCCATTCGTTTTATGCGAATGTTCCTTACTGGATTTTCCGAAGATGTGACCTTGCGTTTTGCTACACTTGATTTAGTACGCGGCGAATGGCGTCGATACACCGCAAGTTTAGATCCATTAGACGACAATCCGGATAACGATCAAACCGGCTTCGATGTTCAAGGCGTAAACGTCCAAGAAAACGGCGATAAAAAACCAATAAACTATGTGACTCCTCCTGGAGTTAGCCGCGAGCAGCTTTTCAACAACAATACCGTTGTTCGCCAAAACGAACAGTCGCTCGCATTACGTGTTTATGGAAATGGTTTAGAAGAAAATGATTCTCGAGCAGTATTTAAAAACATCAGCGTGGACATGCGCCAGTTCAAAAAACTAAAGATGTTCCTGCACGCCGAAGCACTACCGATAGAGTCGCCAGATTACAAGCCACTTCCAGACAGAAAAATGATTGGTTTTATACGATTTGGAAACGACTATACACAGAACTATTACGAAGTAGAATTACCTCTGAAAGTTTCAGTTCCTGAAAACCCGAACGGAAATCTCGCCCCCGAATTGGTTTGGCCAGAAGAAAACGAGGTAGATTTAAGCTTGAGCCTACTTACGCAATTGAAAGTTTTAGCCTTGCAAGATCCAGCTGGTGCAGTCAATGGCGTATATACAAGAACAGAATCGGAATTAGATCCTTCGTTAGCAGGAAAGATAAACGAACTCCGCATTAGCGTAAAAGGAAATCCAAACTTTGGATTGGTTCGTACTCTAATGATCGGTGTGAAAAACAATCCGGATGTAGTATCGATTAGTAGTGATGAAATATCCGGTGAAGTTTGGTTTAATGAACTTCGCTTAGCTGAAATGGACAACCAAGGCGGTATGGCAGCTGTTGCGAGTTTGGACGGAAATCTAGCCGATTTCGCCACATTCTCACTAACTGGACGCATGTCGACTATCGGATTTGGTTCTCTTGAAGACGGACCAAATGAAAGAAGCCGGGAAGACATCAGGCAATACAACGTTGTTACAAACATTAATGTAGGTAAGCTACTTCCTAAAAAGTGGGGTGTCAACATTCCGTTCAACTATGGAGTGGGTGAAGAAATCATCACTCCTGAGTACGATCCTTTCAATCAGGATATAAAACTCGAACAATTACTCGCAACAACGACCGATGCTGCTGAGCGAGAAAACATCAGACAACGCGCCATCGAATACACGAAAACGAAAAGTATCAACTTTATCGGTGTTAAAAAAGAACGCGCTCCAGAACAAAAACCACAAATTTACGACATCGAAAACTTAACGCTTGGTTATTCATTTAACGAAACGAAACGCCATGACTATGAAATCGAAAGTTTTGTAGATCAACAATTGCGCACTACTGCCGACTATGCTTACAATTTCGACGCTAAACCCGTAGAGCCTTTTAAGAAAACAAAGTTTATGTCGAAAAGTTCGTATTGGAAATTGTTGAGCGATTTCAACTTCAACTATTTACCAACCAATATCAACTTCAGCAGTACCGTTCTTCGACAAAATAATCGGCAACAGTTCCGCCAAGTCGACGTACAAGGAATCGGACTCGATCCGCTTTTCCGAAGAAATTTCTTGTTCAACTATCAATACGGATTCAACTACAACATTACCAAAAACCTGAAAGTGAACTATCAGGCATCGAATAGTAATTTAGTCCAGAATTTCTTAAATCCAGACGGTACGCCGATCGAGAACTTTACCATCTGGCAAGATTTCTGGAATATCGGAGAAGCCAATACGCACAACCGCCAGCTCACGGTAAACTACGAGCTCCCGTTAAACAAACTACCTTTCTTAAGCTTTTTAAAATCAGCGTACACGTATACGGGAGATTATCAATGGCAGCGCGCTTCCTTGGCTTTACAGGCTTTTACTGATGTAAACGGTTTAACTTATAATTTGGGGAACACCATTCAAAACAATAGTTCGCACCGCTTGAATACCACCCTGAATATGGATTTGTTTTACCGCTATATTGGACTTACAGCTAAAAAGCCAAAAACTCCAGCAAAACCAGCAGCAGCGCCGAAACCTGGAGAGAAAGTGGTAGCGCAAAAAGCCGCAAATCAAAACGAGCGCGGCGTATTCATGCAAGGCTTAATCGGCGTGCTTACTAGCGTAAAAAATGTTCAAGTAAACTATACCGAAACCGCGGGAACC
>CALRVY020000092.1:0-11142 GCA_943371725.1 Pseudanabaena sp. UWO311
GAAGTGCTAAACCATCTAGTCGTAAATCGAAACCAATACTTGGCTTTGAAATCCAATCGAAATGAATATTTTCTGGCAACTGCCCGCCGTAATGCAGCGAAACCAGATAAAGCGAGTATCCGAACGCTACTGTTGAGATCAACAATGCAACACGAGATGCCGCTTTATCACCGGAAAAATAGGTAAGCCCGGCGCCCACTAAAAGTAAAATAAGTAAGTAGATAACTTCCATACGTGCTGATTATTGAGCTAAAAATAAATACGATACTATAAGACAGAATCCGATTACAAAAACGAATAAGTACAATCCGATACTGCCGTTGTGTACTTTTCTTCCCTGATTGCTGATTTCTGCAGCAGCTTTTCCGAATCCATACACCAAAGAACCTAGAGCCGTTTCGACCACATCTCTGAAGAAACGCGCCAATAAATTAATCGGTTTTACAAAAACGCTGTCGTACAATTCGTCAACGTAGTATTTTTCAGCAAGTACTTTCGTGAATCCAGTTACTTCACTGTCTTCACCCGGAACTTCTTTGTTTGAAATGTATTTTCTGTACGCGATAAAGATTCCAACAAGCGCACCTACCGAGGCAACGGCCATCAAGATATACGCTGTTTGATCTAAGGCGTGATGTTCTGGTGCACCATCTGCGTGAAGCAAGGGCTCTAAAAAGTGCATCAACCAACTTGAACCTGGAATACTGATTAAACCGCCAACGGCAGCTAAAGTTGCCAAAATAACAAGAGGTATCGTCATTAAAGCAGGACTTTCATGTAAATGGCTCTTTGCGTGTTCTGTTCCTCTAAACTCACCAAAGAAGGTCAAGAACATTAAACGGAACATATAAAAAGCGGTAAGAATAGATGCTAACGAAGCTACTGCCCAGAACGGAATGCTGTAATGAAAAGCTTCTAATAAAATCTCGTCTTTAGACCAAAAACCTGAAAGTGGAAAAATACCTGCAATAGCTAAACTCGAGATAAGCATAGTAATGAATGTGATTGGCATTACTTTACGCAAACCACCCATTTTTCGCATGTCTTGTTCGTCGGAATTCGCGTGAATTACCGAACCTGCACCCAAGAACAAACACGCCTTAAAGAACGCATGTGTGATTACATGAAAAACGGCAACTTCATACGCTCCAACCCCCAAGGCTAAGAACATAAGTCCTAGTTGCGAAACTGTTGAATACGCCAATACTTTCTTGATATCGTTCTGCGCTAAGCCAATCGTAGCCGCGAAAAGTGCTGTTGCTACACCAACTACGGCGATAACATTCTGGATGGCCGGAACTAAATCAAATAAGAAATGTAGTCGCGTAACCATAAAGATACCCGCTGTTACCATCGTTGCTGCGTGAATTAATGCAGAAACTGGCGTCGGACCAGCCATGGCGTCGGGTAACCAAGTGTATAGTGGCAACTGTGCCGACTTTCCGCAGGCACCAATAAACAAACAAAGTGCAGCAACTGCCAACCAAGTAGAATCAACCAAACTACCTTTCGTTTGAAAGAAAGTTTCCAAACCTTGATAATCGAGCGTTCCAGCTACAGTTGCTAAAATGAATATACCGATAAGTAAGCCTAAATCGCCCACACGGTTCATGATGAACGCTTTCTTTGCTGCATCGTTGTAAGCCTGATTGCTGTACCAAAATCCGATCAACAAATACGAACACAATCCTACGCCTTCCCAACCGATAAACAAAATAGGTAAGTTACTTCCGCTGACCAAAACAATCATAAAGAAGACAAACAGGTTCAGATATGAGAAAAACTTATGAAAATCTTTATCGTGGTGCATGTAGCTGATCGAATACAAGTGAATCAGCGAACCGATACCCGTTACGAAAAGCAACCACAATAAACTCAATTGATCGAATTGGAAAGAAAAATCAACACTAAAGTTTTGGAATGTCAACCAGTGAAATAAATCAGCTTTCGTATTCGCACCGGGTTCCAAACCCAAAAACAGCAACAACGTACAAACAAAACTAATAACAATAGCTAAAGTTCCGATAGCACCTGAAGCACCTTTTCCGAGTTGTTTCCCTAAAAAAGTATTGATTAAAAAGCCACCTAACGGAGCTAATAACAGCAGTAAAATAATCGATAAATCCATTAGTTATCCTCTAAGCTTTTTAAGATTTGACACATCAATCGACCCGATATTTCTGAAAATTGAAACCAAAATAGCCAAACCAACGGCCACTTCAGCTGCAGCTACAGCCATCGAGAAAAATACAAATACTTGTCCTTGTGCATCTTCATGGTAAGTCGAAAACGCAACAAAAAGAAGGTTCACTGCATTGAGCATGATTTCAATAGACATCAATACAATAATCGCATTTCGACGATAGAGCACACCGAAAACTCCGATGCAGAACAACAACACCGATAAAAAGATGTAATTGTTAATTCCAACTTGATTTAAAACGTCCTGCATTATAGTTGTACTTTTTCTTTTTTAGACAATAAAACAGTTCCAATCATCGCTACGAGAAGTAATATCGATGCAAATTCAAACGGCACCATATAACCTTCTTCGCCATCAAGTAAAACTTGACCAAGCACTTTGATTGATTGATAATCGGTTCCGCTTGCCGGAACTAAGTCGGCAACCGGTTGCGAATTCACAAAAATCGTAAGCATAATCAGGCACATGCAGCAAAAAACCACCACAGCGCCCAAACGGGTGATGCGCGGTTTGTGCACCTCGTCTTCTTTGTTTAGGTTCATTAACATGATCGTAAACAGAAGCAAAATCATAATGGCACCGGAGTAGACAATGATGTGAACAATCGCTAAAAATTGTGCGTTGAGTAGCAGATAGTGTCCGGCAATCGTAAAGAAACAAATCACCAAATAAATAGCCGAGTGAATCGGATTTCTGCTGTAAATCGTTAAAAACGCTGTAGCAAGCGTGATTGCCGATAAGATGTAAAAAGTGAGTAGTACTGCCGACATTAACGTGTCATTTGAGATTGAGCATTAATCATTGCCTGAGTTAAAGGCATTACCAAACGGTCTTTTCCAAAGATAAAGTCTTCACGACCGTACATCGCTGGAACCAACTGCTTAGATTCTGTGAGATAAATTGCGTCTTTTGGACAGGCTTCTTCGCACAATCCACAAAAAATGCAACGCAACATATTAATTTCGTAAACCGAAGCATACTTTTCCTCGCGATACAAATGCTTTTCTTCAGGCTTGCGCTCGGCTGCAGTCATCGTAATCGCTTCAGCCGGACACGACAAAGCGCATAAACCACAAGCCGTGCAGTTTTCACGACCCAATTCATCGCGCTTTAATTGATGCTGACCCCGATACACATCGCTGCGCTCACGCACTTGCTCTGGATATTTGATGGTAACTTTTCGCTTAAATAAGTGCCTGATTGTGATAAACAATCCCTTAATAATCGCAACTAAATAAAGGCCTTCCCAAAAATTCATCTTTTTGTTCACCACCTCTTTTTTGCGTCCCGATAATGAAATCGTTTCTATTGCCATCTCTAATTTACTTTTTCGTTTTTATAGACTCTATCTGTCTTAGTATTTTAAACAAGGTGTCCCGTTTACTTTCGGAACTAAATTCTTTTCAAATCTCGCTTCTCGTTTCTCGCTTCTCAAGAATATACCGTTTTTTTGAAGCTATTCCCGCTATCCGCTGTATCTTTTTTATTCCGCGAGGCTCCATAAAAAAGGATGCCGCTCCTATCGGGGCTAGGGCAATCGTTTCTGATTAAAATCCTAACGCCTCTAAAATCTCGCTCTTCAATACAAATACGCCCGTCAAAAATATGTTCACAATTGCCAACGGAATCAATATTTTCCAACCCAAACGCATCAGCTGATCGTAACGAAAACGCGGAATCGTCCATCTTACCCACATAAAGAAGAAGATGAAGAAACATATTTTCGCAAATAAAACAACTATTCCTAAAATATTAGCCGGATTTACGCCCCAGTTGTTAACCACCCATTCCATACCTGGGTAGTTGTATCCCCCAAAATACAAGGTCGCCAAAATGGTCGATGAAATAAACATACTCGCGTACTCAGCAAAGAGATAAAATCCCATACGCATCGACGAATACTCGGTGTGATAACCACCAATTAACTCGGCTTCACATTCCGCCAAATCAAAAGGCGTACGATTTGTTTCTGCGAAAGAACAAACCAAGAAGATTACAAAACCAATCGGTTGGTAAAACACGTTCCACTGCATGCCCGGCTGCTGCGCCACGATTTCGCGTAAGCTCAACGAACCACTCATCATCAACAAAGCAATAATGGCCAATCCCATCGCAATTTCGTACGAAATCATTTGGCTGGCTGCACGCATAGCACTCATCAACGAGAATTTGTTGTTCGATGCCCAACCGCCAATCATAATTCCATAAACACCAACCGACAAAACGCCAAAGATGTACAATAAAGCCACATCGATGTCGGTTGCTTGTAAAATCACGGTTCTTCCAAACATTTCCAACTTATCACCCCACGGAATCACGGCGCTGGTCATTAATGCCACACTCATCGAAATTCCCGGACCTACGATAAATAAAAATTTGTTTGGCGTATCCGGTAAAAATTCTTCTTTGCTAAATAATTTCAAACCGTCGGCAAGTGGCTGTAAAATACCGCCTTTTCCCGCGCGGTTCGGACCGATACGATCCTGTAACCAAGCTGCAACTTTACGTTCTGCTAAAGTCGAATACATAGCCATAAGCATCGTAATCGCGAAAATGACTACAATGAAAATGCTTTTTTCTATAATGATTGCACTATCCATAGACTACAGGTTTCCTTTTAAAAACGTTTCTTGCTCTTCCGGCTTCAAAGGTACACTCGTCATCGAGATTTTCTTGCGATCTTGGTCGCGACCTTTCAAAATATTTTTTTCTGTAGCAATTACTACAGTATCCAACGGACGTGTATAATTATTTTGGTTAATAACCGAATCTTTTTCAAACTTACGTGGACCTTCAATCACCCAATCTGCAACGTTTTTATGTTCGAAACGACATTCGTTGCAAATGAATTCTTCCACTTCGTGATATTCGTCTTTACGACCCGTTACACGCTGAATTTCGTTTCCAAACATCCAAACGGTAACTTTTCCGCAACACTTATCGCAATCGCGGTGTGCATTAAACGGCTTGTTAAACCAAACGCGTGATTTAAAACGGAAGGTTTTGTCGGTAAGTGCACCAACTGGGCAAACATCGATCATGTTTCCAGAAAACTCATTGTCGATCGCTTTTGAGATGCAAGTCGAAATATTAGAGTGATCACCGCGATCGAGTACGCCGTGTACGCGATTATCAGTAAGCTGATCGGCTACCATCACACAACGGTAGCACAAAATACAGCGATTCATGTGTAATTGGATATTCGGTCCGATGTCTTCGGGTTCGAACGTGCGTTTTTCTTCGATAAAGCGCGTTTGGCTCTTACCGTGCTTGAAACTTAGATTTTGCAAGTCGCACTCACCGGCTTGGTCGCAAATTGGGCAATCCAACGGGTGGTTGATCAATAAAAATTCGGTAACCGACTTACGAGCGTCTTGCACGCGTTGCGAACTGGCGCTGTTCACTTCCATCCCGTCCATACAACCGGTAACGCATGATGCCATAAGTTTAGGCATCGGACGCGGGTCGGCATCTGAACCTTTGCTCACTTCTACCAAACAACAACGACATTTTCCGCCGCTTCCTTTTAGTTTCGAATAGTAGCACATTGCCGGCGGAACGCTTTCGCCTCCCAACATTCTTGCGGCTTGCAAGATGGTTGTTCCCGGTTCTACTTCAATCGGTTGCCCGTCTATTGTTACTTTCATTGTGTGAAATCTACTTTCTAATAATTGGTATTTAAACTCCTACTCCAGCCACTAAATGCTTCACCTTTTCAAACGGCTCTGCTACAAAATGGTCGCGGTTTTTTATTTTATCAGGGAAACGAACATGGTATTCGAACTCATCTCTAAAATGACGAATGGCAGCAGCAACTGGCCATGCAGCGGCGTCGCCTAACGGACAAATCGTATTTCCTTCGATTTTCGATTGAATATCCCACAACAAATCAATGTCTTCTTCGCGACCCATTCCGTTTTCAATTCGGTACAATACTTTCTCCAACCAACCTGTTCCTTCGCGGCAAGGCGAACATTGTCCGCAGCTTTCATGGTGGTAAAAACGTGCAAAATTCCACGTGTTGCGCACAATACACGCGCGATCGTCGTACACGATAAATCCGCCTGAACCAAGCATTGAACCGGTAGCAAATCCTCCATCGCTCAAGCTTTCGTAAGTCATTAAACGATCTTCACCGTTTGCTGTTTTGTATATTAAATTCGCTGGCAAAATCGGCACAGAACTTCCGCCGGGCACAAACGCCTTTAACGGACGATCGGTACTCATGCCACCTAAATATTCGTCGGAATTCATGAATTCATAAACCGACAATCCTAATTCTATTTCGTAAACACCTTGATTCTTGATGTTTCCTGATGCCGATATTAATTTTGTACCTGTAGAGCGTCCGATGCCAATTTTAGCATAATCGGCACCGCTGTTATTTACAATCCACGGCACTGCCGCAATCGTTTCAACGTTATTTACCACAGTTGGATTAGCCCACAGACCCGATACCGCTGGAAACGGTGGCTTAATACGCGGATTTCCACGCTTGCCTTCCAACGATTCGATTAATGCAGTTTCTTCACCACAAATATACGCGCCGGCACCACAGTGCACGTGTAACTCTAAGTCGTAACCCGAACCTAGGATGTTCTTTCCGAGAAATCCAGCAGCTTTGGCTTCGGCAATAGCACGTTCCAAGATTTTGTACACCCACATGTACTCACCACGGATGTAGATGTAGGATAAATTCGCGCCAAGTGCATAGGAAGAGGTAATCATTCCTTCGATCAGCAAATGCGGAATGTACTCCATCAAAAAGCGATCTTTGAAAGTTCCCGGCTCCGACTCGTCGGCGTTGCAAACCAAATGTCTTGGCTTACCACTTTTTTTATCGATAAAGCTCCACTTCATTCCAGCTGGAAAACCTGCGCCTCCGCGTCCGCGTAAACCAGACGTTTTCACTTCTTCCACAACCTCGTCCGGCGTCATATTCTTCAGTGCCTTTTCTACGGAAGCATAACCTCCCTCCCGACGGTACACCTCGAAAGTCTTGATTCCAGGAACGTTGATCTTATCCAGTAATATTTTTTGTGCCATCTTACTTATCGTGTAAGGTTATCTTATTCTCTTTGCAATCTGCGATCAATTGATCGATCTTTTCTTCATTGAGGTGCTCCACGTAGAAATCGCCCAACTGCATCATTGGTGCGTATCCGCAAGCTCCTAAACACTCTACTCCACGTACTTCAAATAAGCCATCGGCAGTTGGCTCTGCCACTTCAACACCTAATTTCTTACAGGTATAATCCATTAAGTTTTCCACACCGTTCAAACAGCAAGGCGAAGTTTGACAAAACTCGAACATATACTTGCCAATCGGACGCTGATTATACATGGTGTAAAAGGTCACAACTTCGTATACCTCGATAGGTTTAATACCCAGAATTTCGGCAACTTTATCTTGAAGCGGTACGCTCAACCAATTGTCGTGCGCATCTTGCACTTCGTGTAAAACAGGCAACAAAGCCGACTTGCGTTTATCCGCTGGATAACGCGAAATCAACTCGTCGATGCGTGCTTGAAGTTCGGGTGTTATATTGATTTCTTGATGGTACTGTTTTCTTTCCATAATTTCGTTATGCATCTAATTCGCCAGCAATTACATTTAAGCTTGAAAGTGTTGCAATCGCATCGGATAACATTTCACCTTTCACCATATAATTGTACGCTTGGTAGTAAATAAAACACGGACGTCGGAAGTGTAATCTGTAAGGTGTGCGGCTTCCGTCGGTAATTAAATAAAACCCGAGTTCTCCGTTTCCGCCTTCTACTGGATGATATACTTCGGTAACCGGAACCGGCACTTCGCCCATTACGATTTTGAAGTGGTAGATCAAACCCTCCATAGTATTATAGACCTCATCTTTTGGAGGAAGGTAATAATCTGGAACGTCGGCGTGATACGGACCTTCTGGCATTTTGTCGACAGCTTGACGGATAATTTTCAAACTTTCCCAAACTTCGGCATTACGAACACAAAAACGATCGTAAGTATCGCCTGATTTCCCAACAGGAATTTCAAAATCAAAATCTTCGTAGGAAGAATACGGCTGCATTACACGAATGTCGTAATCAACACCGGTTGCACGTAAATTCGGACCTGTAAACCCAAAATTCATAGCGTCTTCTGCTGAAATCGCACCCACGTTGATGGTACGATCCATGAATATTCTGTTTCGCGTAAGTAAGCTTTCAAACTCGGTCCATATTGGTGGAAATTCTTCCAAAAGTTTTTCGATTTTTTCAAAAACTTTCGGAGACCAATCGCGTTCAAAACCACCGATTCGGCCCATATTTGTTGTAAGACGTGCACCGCAAATCTCTTCGTAAATCTCGTAAATCTTCTCGCGATACTGGAACACATACAAGAAACCCGTTAGAGCACCCGTATCAACTCCTAAAACCGAATTACAAATAATGTGGTCGGCAATACGAGCAAGTTCCATAACGATTACGCGCATGTATTGAACACGCTTCGGAACTTCAATTCCCAAAGCCTTCTCTAAAGTCATCCACCAACCCATGTTGTTGATTGGCGACGAACAGTAGTTCATACGGTCGGTAAGTGGCGTAATTTGATAAAACGGACGGTTTTCGGCAATCTTTTCAAAGGCGCGGTGAATGTACCCAACCGTTCCTTCGCCCTCAATAATACGCTCGCCATCCATTAACAAAATATTTTGAAATATTCCGTGGGTTGCTGGGTGGGTAGGTCCTAAATTGAGGATGGAAAGCTCACTACCGTCATCGTTTTTATGCTTTTCGATAATTGTAGCAAAACGTTGTTCTGGTGGTAAAAGTAACTCTGACATGGTACTGCTTTTAGATTAACAATTATCTGTGGTTCTTCCGAAGAAACGGTCGTCTTTATCAGTACGGCCACCATCTTCCAGCGGAAATTCTTTTCGTAATGGAAACACCGTCATCTCATCCATATTTAAGATGCGCTTGAGCTGCGGATGTCCCATAAAACGGATACCGTAAAAATCGTAGGTTTCGCGTTCCTGCCAGTTGGCACTTCGGAACATATCAGAAACTGTGGGAATTTCAGGATTTGAACCACTTAAGAAACATTTGATTCGAACCCGCACGTTTTCAAACCAATTATGCATGTGATAGACTACCGCAAACTGCCTGTCTTCACTAGCTTCCGGATAATGCACGCCGCACAAATCAGTTAAAAAATTAAAATTCAAAGACGGTTCGCTTTTCAAAAACGCAATAACCTCCTTTATAACAGCTGGCTCAGCTTCAAAAGTTAATATGTCGTGAATCTGATTAAAGTCGGAAACGCTGCCTCCAAATTTAGCGATCAGCGTTTCGTGAATAAATTGGTTTTCTAAACCCATTTTATTGGATGTTGTATGAGGCTAATAATTCAGTGTATTCAGGTGAACTACGACGGCGAACCGACTCGCTTTTCACCAAATCTTGTAAACGCATAATACCGTCGAGGATTTGCTCCGGACGCGGCGGACAACCAGGCACGTAAACATCGACCGGAATTACTTTATCAATTCCTTGAAGTACGCTATAAGTATCGAAAATTCCACCCGAAGATGCGCAGGCACCAACAGCTATAACCCACTTAGGCTCAGCCATTTGTTCGTAAACCTGACGCAATATTGGCGCCATTTTTTTAGCAATAGTTCCCATTACCAGAAGCATGTCGGCCTGACGTGGTGAAAAACTCATACGCTCTGAACCAAAACGCGCTACATCGTAATGAGATGCCATCGTAGCCATGAATTCTATACCACAACAAGAAGTGGCAAAAGGCAAAGGCCAAAGCGAATTAGCACGCGCTAATCCTACTACTGAATCGAGTTTAGTTGCAAAAAAACCTTCTCCGGAAAAGCCTTCAGGAGCTGGTGCATTGGTAATTATTTTAGAATCGCTCATAGTTGTATAATCGTTAAGTTAAGGATTACTCCCACTCCAAACCTTTTTTCTTAATTACATAAAAGAACCCAACCAACAACAAAGCCATAAAGATACCCATCTTCATAAAGCCTTCCATACCCATTTCCTTAAAATTAACAGCCCATGGATATAAAAAGATCACCTCAACATCAAATAAAACAAACAATATGGCCACCAAAAAGTACTTAACCGAGAACGGAATACGAGCGTTTCCAATCGACTCAATTCCACACTCAAAATTCTTATCTTTATTCTTCGACAAACGCCGCGGACCAAGAAAACTAGAACCAATAATTGTTAGGGCAACAAAACCCACCGCTAACAACATTTGCATCAAAATCGGAACATAATCAACCTGAGAAGATTGCATCATTTTGTTTAAATTTTTGCCCACAAAGATAAACGGCAATGCGGATATTAACAACCTAATTAGGTTCGACAAATATTAAAGTCTGTTATTTTTAATGAATATAAATAAAAAGGCTGCGAATTAATTCAACCACCATATCGACGCATTCAAAATTGTCGCAAAAGCAACCCACAACATATATGGAATCAACAATTTAGCCGCTAGAACGTCAATTTTCTTGAATTGAAGATACGTTTCATAGATTACCAATTCCAAAACCACAATTTCAATAAGTGCTAAAAGCGGATTCTTTAAACCAAAAAACAAAAACGACCACGCGGCGTTTAAAGCTAATTGAACCCACCAAAACAACAGCGCCTTCCGAATCACAGTAACTTCCACTTTCGTATTGCTCCAAACTCGCGCCGCAGCAATCGCCATTAGTACATACAAAACACTCCAAACCGGCGCAAACAACCAACTCGGCGGATTGAAAAACGGCTTCTCAACATAAACAAACCACGATTCGATTCCCGGCTGCGTTACTTTTCCTGCTAAAAACCCAATTCCAACCGTTGTAGCAATTAAAGTTGCGCTTTTAACTACTAAATCTGTACTTATCTTCATATTCATAATTTGAAAGTTGATACACGCGCTT
>CALRVY020000093.1:0-11129 GCA_943371725.1 Pseudanabaena sp. UWO311
AGCTTCCAGCATTGTGATACTCGTAAGCGGCATTGCGAAATTCGTATTTGTGGTTTTCCGACAAAAGTTGATAATCGGCATCTGCTTCAAAAATTGGTGGCCAAAATGCAGGCACCAATTTTGTTTCAGTTTCGCGCGTTAGACTAGTAATAAAATCGGTTGCTTTTTCGATTTTACTGCTTGGAAGCAAATCTGAAAAAAGCAGTAGAGCTGAACCAAAAGCATCAAAATAATTTTTATAACCAGCCGGACCGAAACACGCAGGAACGTAATAATCGATATTTAACTTTGAAAACGTTCGCGGATGCAGCGATCTTTCTGCATCAAGCTGAATAAAATTATCGAAAATCTTGGTGCGGATTTGCTTGATCTTCGACTCTAATTCGGGCTTTGCTTGAACATCCTGCAACGTAGTAAGCGCCCATAAACGCAATACTTGATCAAAGAGTACGTAACCTTCTACGATATATTCGTCGGCCCAATTTCCAGAAAGGGGCACATAAAGTAATCCTCCCGTATTGTATTCCCAAGTGTCTAAAAGCCGCAATGCTTTTTGAATAATCGATTGCGATTCTTCTAAAAATGCTCGATCGCCTGTTTGCTGCACATACATAGCAATCCCGAGCAAATACCAACAAGTAGTGTCGGTTCTTCCAACCAAACCGCCGTAACTCACTTTCGGCTGACCGTTAGAAAAATACACGTTGGATGGAATAATTCCCAAATCGTGCTGAAAATTTCCCAGCGTTTGCAAGGTTTTTTTAAAAGTGGCAATCAGTGACTCGTCTTTTGATGCTAGCGCTGCTAAACCACACACTACGCCATCGCGTGCCCAAACACGTCGGTAGTTATCTTTGTCTTCGCAGCTTGCCAAAAAGCCGATCTTGCTGCTGCAACGATGCAGAACTGCGATAGCATTTTGATAACCGATTTGTAACTTTTCTTCGTTAATCAACCACTTCATTTTTATTCTTTACAGTTATAAATAAGGTGAAAAGCGCTCCTAAAACCAAGAATACTCCAGCGAGTGTTATTACGTTACTTGGATCTGCGGCAAGCAAATCGTACACGAAATACTGCATGGAAAAAATTTGAATAATCATCGGAATTACGATGAACATATTAAAAATGCCCATGTACACGCCGCGTTTTTTGGCAGGTATAGAACCTGCGAGTAATTGATACGGCATGGCGAGCATGGAAGCCCAAGCGATACCCAAACCTAATGCATACAGATAAATTGTACTGATGACAATGTCTGAACCAACCGGATTCGGTATGGTGAGCAGTTCTGTGGTATTATCGAGATACGGTATGGCAATCAAACTCAAACCGCCGAGCAACAATGCGATGAAATGAACGCCTTTGGCTCCTATTTTCAGCGCAAGCGGAATCAAAGCAAACGCTGCAACAAAACACACGATGTTGTATGTACCGTTTAAATTTCCGGTAAGTAATTGTGCTTGAGAAAAACCGACCGCATTATGATCGGTGGTTTTAAAGACGTTCTGCGCCAGCGCCGAGGTGATAAACTCCCAGTAACAAAACATGGCATACCAGGTAAAAAACTTCACCGGAATAAGCTGTTTCATTGTTAAAGGCATGGTTTTCAAGGCTTCGACAATTTCGTGCCAAACGTTTGAAATAAGATTGTGCTTGGCTTTTTGTGCCTTGATTTCTTGCCATTCTTCTTCGGTTGGCGGATACTCCTTGGTCGTTGAAACCGAAAGCAGCACCGAAACAATGGCGGCAACTGCACCAATAAAGAACGCGTAATACGTATAAATCGGAATACCATTTTCGGCTTTGTCGCTAATAGAGAGTATTCCTAACATTACTAAA
The DNA here is from genome assembly GCA_943371725.1 of Pseudanabaena sp. UWO311. Classification (GTDB taxonomy): domain Bacteria; phylum Bacteroidota; class Bacteroidia; order Flavobacteriales; family Flavobacteriaceae; genus Flavobacterium. Next base: position 1,843 of record CALRVY020000093.1, read on the forward strand.
ATAGCAGGCGTAAAATTGGCAAGCGTGATTCCCAAACCTGCGAAAAAGCTCTGCATGAGAAACCCAATGGCGTGCTGATCTTTAGGAAGTTTATCGGCTACAAAAGCACGATAGGGTTCCATGGCAATATTGTTGGCGGCATCTAAAATCCATAGTAAACCTGCAGCCATCCATAAGGCAGAAGAAAACGGCATAGCTATAAGCGCTATACTCGAAACTATAGCACCGATGAGAAAGTACGGTTTTCTTCTTCCAAATTTCGGCGACCAGGTATTGTCGCTCATCGCACCAATAATGGGTTGAATAATCAAACCAGTAACCGGACCTGCTAGCCACAGCATGGGCAGCGAAGCTTCGTCGGCTCCGAGGTATTTGTAAATGGCGCTCATATTGCTTTGCTGTAATCCGAAGCTGAATTGAATTCCGAAAAAGCCGAAATTCATATTCCAAATCTGCCAAAAGCTCATTTTAGGTTTGCTATTCATAACACAGTTTTTAAAAAAGGTTCCCGTAACTTGGAAAAGAAACGGGAACCATCAACTAAACAAAATATGAAAAAAAATTAAAATCTGTATGTAACTGCCGCACTTATCGAACGGCCTGGCAACGGACGAGCACGCACAATATTTGTAGTGTTCTCTGTAATGCTACCTTCTTCAGCCTCAGTAATTGCTAATGTATCGAAGATGTTATTTGCAGCCAGGTTAAGCGACAAGCCTTTTGTTAGACCGAATTCCACAAATCCGTTTACAACTACAAATCCGTTCATAACCAACTGATTGTCGTCTTGTGCATAGGCTTTTGTTTGCCCGATAAAGCTCAAACCGATGTTGTCTGATTTCTTATCGGAGAAATTAAATGTTGGCAAAACGCTGTACATGAAACGAGGCTGACGACGCGGATCGTTACCATCATTTACTCCTGAAACTACTTCTGCTTTGGTATACGTTCCGTTAAAACGAAGATTCAACTTTTGTGTTGGATTGTAACCCGCTTCGATTTCCATACCCACAGAGCGGTAATCGTTTTCAATAATGCTGTTGGTTGTTGCTTCAAAGCCGCCTTCTTCGGTCGTTTTGCTGTAAAATAAAGTTCCGAAAACATAGCCGTTACTGAATTTTTGTTTGTATCCGATTTCCGCCTGATCAAGCATGTCTTTTGCATTAATTTCATCGCCATTTAAGTAATTCAAACCTGAAAACAAGATACGATCAGCTTTGGCAGCACCACCGCGACTGTAACGTGCGAATACCGATTGCTTTTCCGTAAGTAAATAATTTCCCCCAAGTGTGAAAGATACATAATCGTAATCGTAATTTACGGTAGTCGGATTAGCAGTATCCATTGCGAAAACGTTTTGTTCTGGCGCTGAAATCACACCGTCGTTATTCATATCACGCTCGGTTGAAACGCCGCCTGCAAAGTTTCCAGTTACTACACCTTTGTCGTAGCGAATACCTCCTTCTAAGTTTAACTTGTCGGTTACATCTAAAGATACATTCATATAAGGTGCCGATACATTGTACTGCGTATCGTAATTACGTGCCAAGTTACCCCAAAATGGTGTTCCGTAAGCGTATAAACCGTTTTCAGAAAGCGGATTTCCAGTTGCGTCAATTACATCAATTAGGCGTGCATTGTTGTCGTTTACTTCCATCAAATAGCTGTTCCATGTCCACGACATTGAAATGTTTTGAATCGACTTAAAATAACCAGCGGTTAAAGAAAGTCCGGTTCCTTCGATTTTTTTGCTGATACGTAAATCGTTCATAAAGTTATCGAAGTTGTTCAATTGAGTATCGAACATGTGGATACGTGAAACAAGTTGCGAACCTGAAACGGCCTGATTGTTATCTGCGTAAGCTAAAGTAGAACCGGCTCCGAATGTTGCAGCGATATCAGTTGCTGTAGCTACCTGAGCTGGAAAAGGTGCGATAAAACCTCCTGAATTTTTAGAGAAACGTCCGTTTTCAGAAATTTTCCAACCTTCTCCTAATTCAAAAGTAGCGTTAACTCCGATTGATTTAGAAACCGGATTCATACCATCGGCCACGTCTCTTCTTTGAATGTTACCATTTCTGTCTAAACTTACATTATGCTTCAAATAAATACTTTGCAAAGCACCGGTTGTTGCATCAAAATTTGGTGCGTCATCCCAAGTCGGATTGGCATTTGTTCCTGAAACTTGAATCGGCATAGGCATGTAAGCCGCCGCACGGTCGTTTAAGAATTTTGTGTACACGGTAACCGAACCACGCTCAAATTCTTTGGTTACATTAAATTTAAACTGGCCACCGTTGTTTGCATTAAAGTTGGGAGAACGCACGCCTTCGCCGGTTCTATAAAATCCACCTGCGTGGAAGTACAATCCGTCGGCAATTTTTCCACCGTATTCGATATCTGTTCTGAAATTATCGAAGTCAACTCCAAAACTGCTGGTCATCGACCCGCCTTCCGTTTTACCGGTTTTGCTGATGAAGTTGATGATACCACCTGGAGAGTTCGATGCCAATGTCGAAGCTGAACCACCTCGAATGGCTTCGATACGCGCAATGTTAGCATCGAATCGGGTGAAAATATCGGCAGTTGCAAAAGCAATATCACCGTACATCAATACAGGTAAACCGTCTTCTTGAAGTTGCAAATACTTTGAACCTCCTGAAGAAATTGGCACACCACGAACGGCAATGTTAGCGTTACCTTCACCACCCGACGATTCGCTTCGAATACCCGGAATGGTTCTAAAAATCTCCGCCGTTGTTCTCGGTGCACCTTGCTCTACTTGCTTGGCATCGATTGAAGTAATTGATACACTCGATTTAATTTTAGAACGTGGATTTACAACACCTGTAATAACAACATCTTCAAGTGTTGTTGATTCTTCTTCTAAAACGAAATTTAGAGTGGTCGAACTGCTTGCGGTAACCGACTGTGTTGCCGTTTTGTAGCCTACAAACGAAACAGAAACGGAATAGCTTTGACCGCTTTGGAGCGATAGAGCGAAGTTTCCATCTACATCCGTTGAAGTTCCTGCTGTTCCTGCTGTTACGCTGGCTCCCGGAACAGGTAATCCTTGGGCATCTTTTACGTTACCTTTAACAGCAACACTTTGCCCAAATACCGAAACAGAGGCAAGCAGCAAAAATAGCAAGCTGCTCTGTTTTAGAAATTGTGTAATTTTTGTCATTTTTGGAAAAGTTTTGGTTTATTAAGAAATTTTTTGTCTTTTGTCTGCCGAAAGTAAAATTACATTCCCATATTTTTGATGATTTATAACCGAAAACGTTTTCGAAACGACCGAAAACGTTTTCGGTCCCTTAACTAGCTATGAAGGATACCACTTTAAAACAATTGGCTGAAACCTTAGGAATTTCGGTTACTACCGTTTCCAAGGCATTGAAAGGCTATGCCGATGTTAGCCCAAAAACACGTGAAGCTGTTTTGAAATTAGCTGAAGAATTGCACTTTACACCTAATTCGTTTGCCGTAAATCTGCGAAAGCAAGAATCAAAAACAATTGGTGTTATCATTCCTGAAATTGTACACCATTTCTTTTCCAAAGTACTAAACGGCATACTCGACGAAGCCGCAAAGCACGGCTATTTAGCGATTGTTCTTCAATCGGGCGAATCAGTCGAACTTGAACGGCAACAAGTCGATTTACTCATCAACAAACGTGTTGATGGCGTTTTGATTTCATTATCTAACGAAAGCAACGACGAAGCACATCTCAAGGAAATTATTCGCCGAAACATCCCACTGGTGCAATTCGATAAGATTTCAAAGCTCATTCCCAGTACTAAAGTGGTTATCAACGATCGGCAAGCGGCTTTCGAAGCTACCGAACATTTGATTTTAAAAGGGTGTAAAAAAATTGCGCACATCCGCGGACCCGTAAATCCGCAAGGTGCCATAGATCGTTGGATGGGATACAAATTGGCTTTAGAAAAGCACGGCATTACCTACAACCCGAAACTGGTGTACACCTGCACGCACGTTACTTTTGAGGAAGGACGCGATTTCGCGAAACAAATTCTGACCGACCATCCCGACGTTGAAGGCATCTTCGCCATAACCGATTTGGTGGCGGTTGGTGTAATTTCGTACTTCAACGAAAACGGCATTAAAGTTCCGGATAACGTGGCACTCATTGGTTTCAGCAACTGGTTTATGTCGCAAGTAATTACGCCGCAACTCAGTTCCATCGATCAGCCGGGCGAAGAAATGGGCGCATTAGCTTTCAATTGTTTGTTAGAAGAAATCGAAGCGCGAAAAGCAAACCAACCGTACGATTTAAAAACCATATCCTTAACAACGAGTGTAGTTGAAAGACAATCATCTCAATTTAAAGCAGTTAAAAAAGAGTCTGTTTAATTTTCGTTGTTGTTTGGGCGCGCCGGCAAACGAGTCGTCGCTGCGCAAAAAAGGTTCACGCCGTCACGTGTTCCGCTGTATCTTTTGGGCAAAACGGTAGTGGAAATACCGTAACGCCCAAAAGGATGCCGCTCCACCCGTTCGCGCGGGAAGGCTACGCAAGGGAAAAAGCGAAAGAATGGAAAAAATGGAAAGAATGGAAAAAATGGAAAGAATTGAAAATTGAAAAAACGCATCTGCTATTAACTCCCCTAATCGATCTAGTACCAACGAATTTTGGGTCGGGGTGGGAACATGAAACGTAAAATGGTGAATTCATGGATCCCGATGGCTATCGGGTCTAGCTTCTAACTTCTATTTTCTAGCCTCTAAAAGGAGCACAATGTTTCACAAAGTGTTTCACAATGTACACAATGTTCTATTCGACATGCTGCCTTCGACAGGCTCAGGCACCAACGATACGTGGGTAATTTGGGGCAAAACGATACGTTAAGTGGTGAATTCATCAAAGTCTTAATACTTAATACTCCAATCTTGATACTACAATCTTGATACTACAATCTTGATACTCCAAAAAACCTCTTTGCGACCTTTGCGAAAATCTTTGCGTTCTTTGCGGTTAAATCTACTACACGCTGAGGCAGCGAAGGAGCACAATGTTTCACAAAGTGTTTCACAACGTACACAATGTTCTATTCGACACGCTGCCTTCGACAGGCTCAGGCACCAACGATGCGCGGGTAATTTAGGGCAAAACGATACGTTAAGTGGTGAACGTCGCGAAGTCTATTCCGATAGCTATCGGAACTCGTGTCTATCCGATGGCTATCGGGGCTAGCTTCTCAAAAAGCCTTCAACACACTCAGGCACCAACGATACGCCCGCAGCAGGGAATGACGCGGAAATGCCGTGCAGATGCGGCCTATTTTTGGTGTGGTTTGGCGCGCGACTAACAGAAGCGCCGACAAGCCGCTACCAAAAACGGCCGTGGCAAGCGCCATTGCAGCAGAATGCCCGACCCGCCGCAACCCGATTCCACTAAACGTGCGGCGGGTGCTGCCCAAATCAAAATTATCGTGAATGCGTTTAATTTTTGATTTACCTGGATAGCACAAAAAAAACAACAATTAATTGGGCGTTGGAATGCTTAAAATTACGCCTGTTTTTAGCTTATTTATAATCCGTGATTTGATGATAATTTTTAATCGCCCTCCGGATTTTTCCTAGTTTATTCTTAACTTTAGCACACTTAACTGTTATGGGTATGCCAAGTGTTGTAAACCATTTTAACGAGCTTGATTTAACGAAAAAATATACCTATTCCGACTATTTGCTTTGGCAATTCTCTGAACGCGTCGAGTTAATTAAAGGATACATCCGCCAGATGAGTCCGGCGCCTAGCATGGTGCATCAAACTATTTCGATGAACTTGTCGGTGGCATTGGCGCGAAACTTCAAAAAAAAGCCATGCCGATTCTTTGCGGCACCGTTCGATGTGCGGTTGCCCATAAAATCGGAAAGCAAAGAAACTACGGTAGTGCAACCCGATTTGTGTGTGGTTTGCGATGCATCGAAACTAGATGCCAGAGGTTGTAAAGGTGCGCCAGACCTGATTATTGAAATCATTTCACCAAACAACAGCAAGCACGATATTGACACCAAATTTAAGCTTTACCAAGAAGCCGAAGTCTTAGAATACTGGATTATTGAACCAACCGAAAAAATAGTTCTGGTGTATAGCTTGGTTAACGGAACTTACATTGGTTTACAACCTTTTGGCATAAATCAACAAATTGAAAGCCGCTTATTTACCGACTTGCAAATGAGCGTAGTTGATGTGTTTGAAAATGTTTAAACCGTTCTAAACGAAAATTTTACATTAAACCTTAACCAAGATAATTGGTTTCTACTAACTAATTTGGTTACCATTCGTGCAGCCAAAACTAAATTTAAACGTGCTTTAAAAAAATACGCGAATAAAAGGCATGAGCGGACTCCCATTTATAGCCCGATCGTAATTGTAAAGTACGTCGTATTGCAAACCTACCGTCATACTCCCATTACTGTAACCCGCGCCAAGCAATAAGGCAGTATCCCAAAATTGTTCGCGAAAACGCATACGATCTTCGTACGTGAAAGTATAATTCGTCTGATTTAACTCAGCAGAAAGCTGCACTGCCGGAAAAGGGGTTACCAAACCAATAACCGAGGCGCCGTAATTTTGAGCTTTGTAAAAATTGCGCTCACGTAGATAACCTGCATTTAAACCAAGTCCGCCAGCAACGTATTTATTGAACGTATAAACCGCTTGCGGAGAAAGCGAAATCGCCGTGAAATCGGTGCCAAAAGTCAATCCTGCGCCACCACCAAATTGCACGCGATCCCAAAATTCATTGTCGGTGCTTTTTAAATTTTGGTTCTGACTAACCGCAAAACCACTTACTAGAAGTAAGAAAAAGCCGCATGTTTTTTTAAGCCATTCTGAATTCTTCACTTTTAAGATAATTTTATGCCATAAAAGTAAACTATCGGAGTCAATTACCGCATAAAGACGTACTTTTGCACAACATTTTTTAACAATAGTGATTGTTCCCAAATTATGGATAGGTTTTCATTCTTAAATGCTGCACACACCGCTTTTTTTGGCGATTTATACGAACAATATCTACAAAACCCCGATAGCGTTGAGCCTAGTTGGAGAAGTTTCCTTCAAGGTTTCGACTTCGGATTAAGCTCTGCCGGAAACGAGCAAACTGTTGAAAAAATAGTTTACGCCGCGGCAAACGAAGATGTTTCGGCCATTTCAGAAAAGCTCCAAAAAGAATTCAATGTTCTTAAACTCATTGATGCGTATCGCACACGTGGACACTTATTCACCCGAACCAATCCCGTTCGCGAACGCAGAACCTATTCGCCAACACTCGCACTTGAAAACTACGGCCTTTCAAACGCCGACTTAGACACTGTTTTCGATGCGGCAAAGGCCATAAAAATTGCGCCTTGCCCCTTGCGCGAAATCATCGGACACCTCGACAACATTTACTGTAAATCGATCGGTGTTGAATACATGTATATTCGAAATCCCGAAGTAATTCAGTGGATTCAAGATAAAATTGGTTACAACGATAACCAGCCTAAGTTCGATACCGATCAGAAAAAGCACATACTTTCCAAACTAAACGAAGCCGTTGCTTTTGAGAACTTTTTGCACACCAAATATGTGGGTCAGAAACGTTTCTCGCTCGAAGGCTGCGAATCGGTAATTCCTGGCTTAGACGCACTTATCGAAGCTGCTGCAGAAAAAGGTGTGGAACAATTCGTTATGGGAATGGCACACCGCGGTCGACTGAACGTATTGGCGAACATCTTTGGAAAACCAACCCAAGATATTTTCTCGGAATTCGATGGAAAAGATTACGACGACGATGCGCTTTTCGACGGCGATGTGAAGTACCACCTCGGACTTACCTCCGACCGCCAAACCAAATCCGGAAAAAGCATCAACATCAACCTAGCACCAAACCCTTCGCACCTCGAAACCGTTGGTGCTGTAATCGAAGGTATAGCGCGTGCGAAACAAGATCGTTACTACTCCGACGATAACAAAAAAGTATTGCCCATTGCGCTTCACGGAGATGCAGCCGTTGCCGGACAAGGTATTGTTTACGAAATCGTACAAATGGCACAACTCGACGGCTATAAAACCGGCGGAACCATTCACGTAGTAATTAACAACCAAGTTGGTTTTACCACCAATTATTTGGATGCGCGAAGCTCGACCTACTGCACCGATGTGGCCAAAGTAACACTCTCGCCCGTACTTCACGTGAATGCCGACGATACCGAAGCCGTAGTTCACGCCATGTTATTTGCGCTTGATTATCGAATGACCTTTGGAAGCGACGTTTTTATCGACGTTCTTGGATACCGCAAATACGGACACAACGAAGGCGACGAACCGCGATTCACACAACCAAAGTTGTATAAAATTATTGCAAAACATAAAAATCCGCGCGACATCTACGCCGAACAGTTAATTGCCGCCGGACTTATCGACAGCAGTTTTGTGAAAGGCTTAGAAGAACAGTATAAAGCCGTTTTAGAAGAAAATCTGGAAGCTTCACGCAAGAAAGACTTGACCATCATTACGCCTTTCATGCAAAACGAATGGGAAGGCTTTAAGCAAGCGAATCAGGCGGAAATGCTCGAAGTTGTTGATACCACGTACAACCGAGAATCGCTCCGACAAGTTGCCGAAGTAATTACCGACCTTCCCGCAGATAAAAATTTCATCAGCAAGATTTCAAAACTGTTCAGCGATCGAAAAAACATGATTGCCAACGACAGGCTCGATTGGGCTATGGGCGAATTGCTTGCTTACGCTACCTTAAATACCGAAGGTTTCGACGTACGCATCTCCGGACAGGACGTTGAACGCGGAACATTCTCGCACCGCCACGCCGTGTTAAAAGTAGAAGACTCCGAAGAAGAAGTAATGCCGTTACACCAATTAGGCGATGCGGCAAAAGGCAAATTCAGAATTTACAACTCACTTTTATCTGAATACGGAGTTGTTGGTTTCGACTACGGTTACGCACTTGCAAGTCCGAAAACACTGACCATTTGGGAAGCACAATTCGGCGATTTCAGCAACGGCGCGCAAATTATGATCGACCAGTACATTTCGGCTGCCGAAGATAAATGGAACAACCAAAACGGTTTGGTCATGCTCTTGCCTCACGGATACGAAGGACAAGGCGCCGAACACTCCTCGGCACGTATGGAGCGCTACCTACAAATGTGCGCCAACGAAAACATGTATGTAGCCGATTGTACCACGCCAGCAAACTTTTATCACTTGTTACGCCGACAAATGAAAACGTCGTTCCGCAAGCCATTAATCGTGTTTACAC
>CALRVY020000094.1:0-10974 GCA_943371725.1 Pseudanabaena sp. UWO311
GCACCTTTCACGTAATCCACATAACCAGATCCGTCTGAGCCGTATTTTACACAAGCTGCGTGAATATTAAGCATAATATTTTTTAAACGCTCGTCTACTTCTTCGGTAGTCCAGCTTAAACGCAATGAGTTTTGTGACATTTCTAAACCTGAAGTGGCAACACCACCAGCGTTCGACGCTTTTCCTGGAGCAAATAATATTTTCGCTTTCTGGAAAACAGTAACCGCTTCTGGAGTCGAAGGCATGTTTGCACCTTCGGCAACACAAATACAGCCGTTTTGCACCAACATTTTTGCCTCGTCTTCGTTTAGTTCGTTTTGAGTTGCACAAGGCAAAGCAACATCGCACTTTACTTCCCACGGACGTTTTCCTGCCACGTAAGTTGCGTTCGGATATTTCTTCAAATAATCGCTAATGCGACCGTAGTTTACGTTTTTGATTTCCATTACGTAAGCCAATTTTTCAGCATCGATACCGGCTTCGTCGTAAATGTAACCTCCCGAATCAGAAAGGGTAACTACTTTTCCGCCGAGTTGCGTGGCTTTCTGACAAGCGTACTGTGCTACGTTTCCAGAGCCAGAAACAACAACTGTTTTTCCTGCAAAACTTTCGCCTTTGGTTTGCAACATGCTTTGCGCAAAGTATACGTCGCCGTAACCAGTTGCTTCCGGGCGGATTAACGAACCGCCGAATGAAATTCCTTTACCGGTAAGTACGCCTGTAAATTCGTTGCGAAGGCGCTTGTATTGCCCGAACATGTAACCAACCTCGCGACCACCAACACCGATATCTCCGGCAGGAACGTCGGTGTCTGCACCAATATGTTTAGCGAGCTCGGTCATAAACGCCTGGCAAAAACGCATGATTTCGTTATCTGATTTTCCTTTTGGATCGAAATCGGCACCGCCTTTTCCGCCACCCATTGGTAAGGTAGTAAGACTGTTTTTGAACGTTTGCTCGAAAGCTAAAAACTTAAGAATAGATAAATTTACAGAAGGATGGAAACGAATTCCGCCTTTGTAAGGGCCAATAGCCGAGTTCATTTGAATACGGTAGCCGCGATTTACTTGTGTTTGGCCTTTATCGTCTTGCCAAACCACGCGAAATTGAATGATTCGCTCGGCTTCAACCATACGCTCGAGCAACATTTTGTTTTGGTATTTTTCGTTTTGTTCTATAAACGGAATTACTGTTTCCGCAACTTCGTGAACTGCCTGTAAAAATTCAGGCTCATTAGGATTCCGTTTAGCAACAGATTCAACAAATGATTCAATGCTTTGTGACATAAAAAATTAGTTTTTTCGCTTTTAAGAAAACGTTTTCGTTTGCAGCCACAAATATACATTTTAATAAAAACGAGCATCATAATTTTTGTTAACGCATTTACGCTTTTTTCTAAAATATCGGTTTTAAAATCCGTTGGTGTAATTCTTTCGTATTTATTATAGTTATGCTAACATAATTGTTGGCTTAGTCGACGCTTGTTTTATATATTTGCCACAATTAGAAAGAATTATATTTTCAATGTTGAAAAAAACGCTTTTTGCGCTGCTTTTTATACTTGGTTTTTATACACAAGTACGCGCTCAGTTCGGATTGTCTTCCGAGGTGGGCGTGATTGTTGGCCCTGTTGCTTTTCAATCGGATTATGGTGAGCGTTACGATTTTAGTACGAATGTCGGTAATACGGGAATTGGTATTGGTATTGTTCATTACATGAATTTTTCGTACTCAGCTGGTTGTAGTTGTTACACACCTGAAACATTTTGGAATGATCACTTCAAACTTCGGTCGGAATTATCTTACAGCTATACAAAATTGGAACACTTTGGTCGCTGGGTTGATAACGATAATGGTTCTTTGGGTGTACAGCAACTTCGAGCACAATACGGTTCGGCATCTGTACTGTCGGCTGGTATGCAATTGGAATATTTTCCCTTAAGTATCCGTGATTTTACTGCTACAGTTGGTAGTTTTGCACCGTTCGTAAGTGCCGGAGCACACTATAATTATTTTAATCCGTCGGCTAAATCCGAGTTAGGTCCACTTGGTTTAGCGCAAACTACTTTTCCTAAATATTTGACACCATCCGATGGTAAACCAAACGGTTTTTCAAACGATCCAGAAAGCACTTGGTCGATTGTTAGTAGCGTAGGTGCTCGTTATAAGTTGTCGCCATTGTCGGATTTGATGGTCGATTTACGTTTTCAATACTATTTCAGCAATTGGGTTGATGGCTTGAATCCGAACCCAGAAATCTATAAAGAAAACAAAGCGAACGATTGGTTGGTTTGGTTTAATGTTGGATATATTTATTACATTAATTAAAAAGAATTACTTATTTCGGTAACGATTTTGCGGCAGCGATAGAGCGGATTAGCCCGCAGCGCAGACAAATAACAAAAAACCCAACGAAACGGCGCCTAGAAGTAGCCCGTTTGGTTGGGATTTTTTGTATTTGGATGTGCGAGGAACTTTTAGCGAAAGCGCGTTTGCCGCCCTAAAAATGTCTCAAATCTTACTGAAATGCTTGTTCCAAATCGGCGAGTAAATCGTCAATGTCTTCAACGCCTACGCTGAGTCGCACCAGATCATCGGTGATGCCAATGGCTTTGCGTTTGTCTTCAGGAATCGATGCGTGCGTCATTAACGCTGGATGATTTGCCAAAGATTCAACACCACCCAGACTTTCCGCCAAGGTAAAAACCTGTAGCTTTTCCAAGAAAGTAATGGCATCGGTTTTTTGTGCTGATTTGAATGTGAAAGATACCATTCCACCAAAATCGCTCATTTGTTTTGCCGCAATTTCGTGATTCGGATGCGTTTTTAAACCGGGATAATACACGTTTTCAACCGCAGGATGTTTGGTGAGGTAATCGGCAACTTTTCGTCCGTTTTCGCTGTGTCTCTGTACTCGTAAGTGCAGGGTTTTTATGCCGCGAAGTACTAAATACGAATCCATCGGACCGAGTGTAGCGCCAGTTGCAAATTGCTGAAAGTGAAGTTGTTCTCCTAAGGCAGCGTCTTTTACGACGAGTGCTCCAGCAATCACATCAGAGTGTCCACCTAAATATTTAGTTGCTGAATGCATTACAATATCGGCGCCTAAATCGAGCGGTTTTTGTAAGTAAGGTGTAGCGAATGTATTGTCGACTGCGAACAAAATACTACGCTCATTTGCCAATTTGGCAACCGCTTCAATATCGGTGATTTTCATCAACGGATTGGTAGGCGTTTCGAGCCAAATCAACTTAGTGTTTTCGTTGATTAGTTGTTCAAAAGCAGCAATTTCGTTCAAATCAAGGAAGTGAAAAATAATTCCTGAATCTTTGTAAATGCGGGAAAATAATCGGAACGTCCCGCCGTATAAATCGTCCGAAGCAATAACTTCATCACCGGCTTTTAATCCGCGTAAGATACAATCGGTTGCCGCTAAGCCGGAAGAAAATGCCAATCCGCGCACACCGTTTTCGATGCTTGCCAAGGCGTTTTCGAGTGCTGAACGCGTTGGATTTGAAGCTCTGCTGTATTCGAATTCGTTTACAGGCTTTCCGGGCGAAGTTTGAACAAAAGTTGAGGTTTGATAAACAGGTGTCATTACCGCGCCAGTTGCTGGGTCGTGATGCTGATTTCCGTGAATTACTTTAGTATTAAATTTCATAACATTTTATTGCGGAGCAAAGGTAATTTTTTTATTTCGCGGAATTAAATCTCTTAACTTTAGATTTTAAATTCTCAACTATGAATCGACTGGTTTTACTCTTAGCTGCGGTAATTTGTTTTTCGTGTGACAATGAATTGAAGTTTGAACAGAAACAGTTTTCGGCAGTTTCAAACGTTAAAAAATCAGGCAGTTCGGCTAAAGTAACTATTTCATTGCCAGTTGCTTCTAATAAAGCGATTGTATCGGATACAATTAACGCGAAGATTCTGACGGTTATGAAAGAAATCATCAATTACGGCGAAAATCCGTTTCAATCAAAAAATTACCAAGAATTAGCGAACGATTTCATTAAAGCATTCGAGAAAGTTGCCGCTGATTTTCCCGAAGATCGGATGGCTTGGGAAGCCAAAGCCGACGGAAAATTTTGTTACGAGTCGGATGCGATACTCAATTTGCAAATCGACTTTTACACCTACAGCGGAGGCGCGCATGGTTATTCAGGCAAGCGTTCTTTGCTTTTTGACGCTGCCAATGGGAAAAGTATAGCCGAAAAAGATTTGATAAAAAATCCGTCTGACTTTTCAAAAATCGCAGAAGCTGCTTTTCGAAAAAAGTATAAAATTGCGGATGACAAACCTTTAAACGACGCTGGTTTTATGTTTGAAACGGAAAAGTTTCAGTTGCCCCAAACGTACTTCTTCACGAAAGAAGGTTTATTACTCTTTTATAATGTCTACGAAATTGCTTCTTATGCACAAGGTTCACAAGAAGTTTTGATTTCGTACGAAGATGCGAAGCCGTTTATTGCAATTCCTTTTTAATCTTCATACAAAAAGCTAAATGCAACGCCTCGTGGTAGTTGTTAAACTTTACGGCGTCTTCGATGCTTTCGAGGTGTATTCCTAAAAGAGTTTGATACGGCGTATAGTTGTTAAGATTTCCCGTTGCCAAATCGGCTGCCGTTTGTTCAATAGTGCTAAACAACAACGATTTTATTGTTTCTATTTCCGACTCAGAAGTGTTTCCCGCTGGAACTGTTCCTTTGGTGTATAAACCCACCATTTCAATAGGAATTAATAACTTGTTTCCCGACAATTGGTAGGTTAATATTTGTTGCACCACTATAGTATGTCCGATGTTCCAAATCAAGTTGTTTGACTGTCCCGGCGGAATCATATTTAATTGTTCGGTTGAAAAGTTTTTCAAGAATGTATATAAAACTTTTCTGTTTCCAAGGGTTAAATCTAAGTCGGTCATGAGCGCTATTTCAAGAAAATGGGAATGGTTAAAAGTACATAATTTGGTTTGATTCTGGTGGTTTTATAAGCGTATTGATTTCGCATCCGATTTCTTATGCGTAATTTGGCGCCAAAAAGAAATGGAGTTTTTGTATTTATCCACTTGCAGCACTTGTAAGCGTATCATGCAGTTGTTGCCACAGCATAAAGATTTGAAATTCAGGGATGTAAAAACAAATCCGTTAAGTTTGGAAGAAGTACGCCAACTGGCAGCGCTTTCGGGAAGTTTTACCTCTTTAATTAATAAACGATCACAGCAGTTTAAGATTTCGGGAATCAGCTCCAAAGATTTAACCGAAGCACAAAGCGAACAGCTTTTGGTAACGCATTACAGTTATTTAGCGCGTCCGATTTTGGTGGTCGATTCGCAAATTTACATCGGAAATAGCAGTACAACTGTTGCGGCTATGGTTAACAAGCTAACCTAATGCAAAGCAGATTTGCGGCTTTAGCAGGTGCTACCTTAGTATCGATAATTTACGGCGTTACGTTTACCATTGCAAAAGACGTGATGCCAACGCATATACAGCCGTTTGGCTTTATACTCATTCGAGTGGCTGGTGCCTGTTTGTTGTTTTGGATTACGTACTTTTTGTTGCGCTTTTTTGGAAAAATTCCGAGGGAACGTTTGAGTAAATCAGACATTCCCGTAGTAATTGCAGCAGCGTTTTTTGGTGTTGCGCTCAATATGCTTACCTTTTTTAAAGGATTGAGTTACACTTCGCCTATTAGCGCTGCCGTACTCATGGTTTCTACACCTTTAATTGTTATGATACTTTCAGCGGTATTGCTCAAAGAACGCATCAATTCGGTAAAAGCGATTGGAATTATTTTGGGTTTAGCGGGTACTATATTATTGATTGTTGGGAAGAAATCCGTTGTGGTTGGAACCAATGAAAATTTAGGAAATTTATTCGTTTTCATCAATGCACTTTCCTACGGTTTTTATTTGATTATCGTCAAAAAATTAATGGACAAATACAACGCATTTACTTTTGTAGGATGGATTTATACCATTGGTTTTCTCATGGTTTTGCCTTTCGGATTTACCGAATTTCAACAAGTACATTTTGATACTTTCGACTTTTCGATTTGGTGGAAAATAGCGTTTATCATTGCCGGTTCAACGTATCTCACCTATTTGTTAAACCTGGTTACGATGCGAAAATTATCGCCAACCATCGTTGCCGTTTTTATTTATTTACAACCCGTTTTTGCTGCTATTTTTGCTATTGGTTTGGGAAAAGATGCGTTAACAACCGACAAGCTTTTGGCAGGCGCGTTAATTTTTATTGGCGTTGCGCTTTCTGTTAAAAAGAAGAAGTAAAATTTACCTGAAATCGCATTGCAGCAAATGATCGTTAACCATACCGGTAGCTTGCATGTGTGCGTAAACCGTCGTTGAGCCTACAAATTTGAACCCGCGCTTTTTTAAATCTTTTGCAAGCGCATCGGAAAGGGGTGTTTTTGCCGGAATTTGTTTTAAAGACGTCAAGCGATTATCGACGGGTATATGGTTTACAAACCCCCAAATGTAGTTGCAAAACGTACCAAACTCTTGTTGAACTTTTAAAAAAGCTTGAGCATTAGTGATAGCAGCATAGATTTTCAACTTATTGCGAATAATACCCGGATTTTCGAGCAATTCCATAATCTTATTGTGTTCGTAAGCCGCTACTTTTTTAACGTCAAATTGATCGAAAGCTGTTCGAAAATGTTCGCGTTTGTTCAAAATTGTGAGCCAACTCAGGCCCGCTTGGAACGTTTCGAGTATCAAATATTCGAACATTTTCGCATCGTCTCGCACGGGTTTTCCCCATTCCAAATCGTGATAATCGCGGTATAGCGACGTTTTCAAACACCAAGCACAACGTTCTTTAGCATCTTCCATTAAAACAAAAATCCCAATTTGATGGAACCGTAAAAATAGCCCATATTTACGTTATTGTCAACTTCCTGACTCCGGTAATTAAACGTATAATGCGCGTTAAAACGATGGTAGCGGTATTTAAATCCGGCTTCAAAAACGAAACGAACCGGAATCAAATCAAACGTAATTGGACTCGAATCGCTAAACATACTGCCTTGAATCGTGGCATCGTAAAATTGGTAATTGATGTTCGGATTTAAGAAAAAATAAAGTTCTTTAGGTTTCGGCCGACTCTGTTTTCCAGCCGACGCTTGATACAAGTTACTTTCGAAGATCGGAAGCAGTTTGTGAATAGCGATTCGCGCCATTAATCCGGAACTAACACCATTCAAAATAGTTCCCATTTGCAATTTATTCTGCCAACCCATCGAAAATTTCGAACTGTTGAAAGCCGGAAACGAAAGGTAATGTGCTACATTTAATTGGGCTAAAAACGCATTGTGAATTTGATTTTGCCAACCGCGAACCGTTTTAAAATTACTCAATTCATGAAACGTTTCTTGCATTTCTTCGCCAAACGAGTTTGGACCAATGTAGCCTAGCTGTAACTCTGTACGAAAATAATTTTCCGATTGATAATATCTTGAAATACTCGCTTCGCCAAAAAGCAAACCACAAAACGGACGGTCGTTTACCAGCAAATTATCGGCATTGCGTGTTTGTGGATTGTATAGATACTGGCCTGCGCGAAATCCGAGTAATCTTTTCTCCGCAGATCCGTTTGAAATCGGTTTTATAAAATAAATTTCCAAGCCGTTTGTATAATATCTGTCGTAAACAGAGCTGGTGTACAAATCGTTTTCGGTTACAAAACCCATTTCGATACGCGATTCTTGTGCGGAACTTTGAAAGAGCACTAACAGCAACAAAAGCGATACACGCACACTAATAATCGAGATTTCCGACATACCGCATGTGTTTAACGATTCTGCTTTTTCGACGTTCTATGTACGAAGACGAGTTGGTTGCGGTGTACTTTCTAGGATTAGGTAAAATGGCTGCAATACCTGCGGCTTCTCGTTTTGTTAGTTTAGAAGCATCTTTTCGATACCAATATTTCGACGCAGCTTGCACGCCGTAAACGCCATCGCCCATTTCAATGCTGTTTAGGTAAACTTCCATGATGCGTTCTTTTCCCCATATCAATTCGATTAAGAATGTAAAATAAGCTTCTAGGCCTTTTCGCAAATAGCTTCTACCTTGCCAAAGAAAAACGTTTTTTGCCGTCTGCTGACTAATAGTACTTCCGCCTTTTATTTTTTTGCCTTTTTGGTTGTTTTCGTAAGCTAGTCGCATAGCACGAAAATCAAAGCCGTGGTGTGTTTTAAACGTGCCGTCTTCTGCGGCAATTACGGCGCGTTGCATGTTGGGCGAAATTTCCTCGATCGGAACCCAATCGTGCATGCAAACCATCTCTTTTCCAGCGCTATTGTGTTCCAATGCACGTGTAATCATCAAAGGAGTAAACGGCACCGGAACCCATTTGAACAGAATGACCAATCCGATCGATATCGCGAAAAAGTACAAAGCCGATTTCCATAAAATACGGAGTAACTTTTTGTGCCAAGGTAATTTTTGTCCTGATTTTTGCGAATTTGATTTGTTTTGTTTTTTCATACTAAAGCTGCAAGTTCAGATCCTACTAAGCTTCCAATGGCTACACCCATGCCGCCGAGACGTACGCCGCAGTAGGTGTGTTCCGAAAGCTGTTGTACAATCGGTTGTTTTTCGCCACCCAAACCCATTATCCCGCTCCAAGAGTAGTCGATTTCAAAAGGTGTTTGAGGTAAAATTACCGATTCTAAGTAGGTTTTAAGTTTATTTTGTATTGGGATTGTTGTTCCAAATTCAGTAGTTGTTTCACCTTCAAAGTCGAGATTTCTTCCGCCTCCAAACAAAATTCGGTTCTCGATGTTTCGGAAATAAAAATAACCTCTGTCGAGATGAAACGATCCTTTTAGGTCTAAATTCGGAATGGGTTTGGTTACCAATACCTGCGCACGACCCGGCGAAACAGCAACAGGAATCAGTTGCGATGCAAAGGCATTGGTAGCGAATAATAATTTACCGCAACGCAAGTCAAAATCTTCTGTGAAAACAGTAACTCCCGAAGCATGTTCATGGTAACTTTTTACCGTTTGTTTTGTGAAAATGTTTACGCCAACCGTTTGCACTTTTTGAAGCAAAGCACGCATCATTTTTCCGGTATTTATTTGCCCTTCGAACTGATTGAAAATCAAATACTCTTTGGTATTTTGGAAGTTAAAGCGATCAACGATTTTCGAAAATACGGGTTCCCTAAATACAGGTTGTAGCAATTCGTTCAGATAATTCAAACGCTGCAGGCAAGTATTAAATAGCGATTCATCTTTCTCCAGAAAAATCTCATAACCTCCAAAAGGTTCGTAGTTAATTTCATTGTCGCCGAGTGTTTTGCGAAGCAACGTCAATCCGTCTTTTCGTTTTCTAACGAGTTCAACAACAGCTTCTTCAGTTGATGAATTTAAGTCGTCTAACAATTCGCTTGCGCTGCCAAAGCACGCAAATCCGGCATTTTTGGTGCTGGCGCCTTCGGGCAAAATACCTTTTTCAAGTATCGCAATCGAAGCCTCTGGATGGGTTTCTCGTAGTTTCAACGCAGCAAACAAGCCAACGATACCCGAGCCCACAATCACAAAGTCGTAGCGTTTTAAAAACGTTTCTTTTTCCCAATAGCTAAAAGTCGGTTTCATCTCTGCGAAATTAAACTTCTTTTGTTTTCAAAGCAGTTTTCATATAAAAATCGCATTTTGAATTTTCTTTTTTTGGGCGCGCCGGCAAACGTTTCGTCGCTTCGCAAAAGAGGTGCAAGCCGTCACGTGTTCCGCTATATCTTTGGGCCAGAAGTGTAGTGGAAATCCCGTAGGGCCCAAAGGATGCCGCTGCACCCGTTCGCGCGGAAAAGTGCACAAGATAAGAAGCGAATTCCGATAGCTATCGGAAGTAAAAGAAGCGAAAGAAACGAAAGAATAGAAAAAAGGGAAAAAAGGGAAAGAATGGAAAAATTTCCCCTTTGCGAACTTTGCGTAAATCTTTGCGTCCTTTGCGGTTAAAGAATGGGCACGCTTAGGTATCGGTGGAGCACAATGTTCCACAAAGTTTTTCACAATGGGACGCAATGTTTTTCCTTCGACGAGCTCACGTACCAGCTTTTTAAGCGCACAGAAAACACTGAACTTCACAGAATTTTGCGCAATAGGGCACCGTTGAGGAAAACACAGAACGTGTCAAGCCACCACAAAATCGCACCAGCCTTCGATGATCTCAAGCTCCGACGATACGAGGGTTCGGTAGGGAAAACGATTTGTTAAGGGGTGAAATCATCGATTCCGATAGCTATCGGAACTAGCTTCTCGTGTCTAGCTTCTAGCTTCTGAAAAAAGGAGCACAATGTTTCACAAAGTTTTTCACGAAGTACACGATGTTTGCATTCGACAAACTTAGAAGCCCGCATTTTTAGCTCACAGAAAACACGGAAACGCACAGAATTTTGCGGAAAATTTGACCGCTGAAGAAAACACAGAGCGTATCGTCACCCAAACAACCAGCCTTCGACAAGCCCAGGCACCGACGATACGTAAAGTGGTGAACGCATCAATGTCTTAATACTTAATACTCAAATCTTAATACTAAAAACGTAAAGTGGTGAACTCATTGAAGTCTAGCTTCTCGTGTCTAGCTTCTAGCTTCTAAAAAAAGGAGCACAATGTACCACAAAGTTTTTCACAATGTTCCGCAAAGTTTTTCCTTCGACGAGCTCACGTACCAGCTTTTTAAGCGCACAGAAAACACTGAACTTCACAGAATTTTGCGCAATAGGGCACCGTTGAGGAAAACACTGAACGTGTCAAGCCACCAAAAAATCTTCCGCCTTCGATGCTCTCAAGCTCCGACGATACGAGGGTTCGGGTGGAAACATGAAACGGTAAGTGTTGAATTCATCAATTCCGATAGCTATCGGAACTAGCTTCTCGTGTCTAGCTTCTAGCTTCTGAAAAAAGGAGCACAATGTTTCACAAAGTTTTTCACGAAGTACACGATGT
>CALRVY020000095.1:0-10927 GCA_943371725.1 Pseudanabaena sp. UWO311
AGATTTGGTTATGCAAGTACCCTCGGCCGTAGTGCCTTACGAATACAACTACTTAATTGATTCGAAACATCCGGATTTTGCAACGCGTTGCCGAATATTGCGCCAATTGCCGTTTGATTTTGATAACCGCGTTTTAGCAAAGAACGATCTTAAATAACGCAACTGGAAACCTATTTCGGGATTGCACGTTGCAGGGCGAACGACTGCTGCATTAGGTATTGCAGCGGTTACAAGCGGCTACAAAAAGCGATGGCAGACCGAAAAGCGAGCGGCGACCAAAGAAGCCGGTTGCTTGACAGACTGCCACGTTTTTTTGTGCTGATTGTTTGAGCGAAAAGACCGACGGCGCCGCACGTACTTCCACCTAACGTCTGGCGCCGGAATGCCCAAAAACTACTCTTCGTCTTTACTAACTGCCTTACTACTGCGGTTCATTTTCATGTTTAGCACCTCGACAAGTAATGAAAATGCTATGGCAAAATACAGGTATCCTTTAGGAATTGGCGTAACGTGACTTCCGAAAAATTCGGCGTTGGCCAAGTGCGCTGCTTCGGTTACGAGCATGAATCCGATTAGAACTAAAAACGACAATGCTAAAATTTGAATTGATGGATGTTTGTTTACGAAAGTTCCGACTGGCACTGCGAACTGCATCATTACTAAAACTGAGATAATTACTGCCGTTACCATGATGTACAGTGCGCCTTCAACTCCGTTTGTCATACCTACTGCTGTAAGAATGGAATCGAAGGAGAAAACGATATCAATCATGATGATTTGGAAAATGACATTTCTAAAAGATTTTGCTGCCGTTTTTTTCAACTCTTTTTCCTCCTCGCCTTTCTCATCTACTTTTTCGCGAATTTCGTTGGTTGATTTATACAGCAGGAAGAGTCCGCCGAGCAATAAAATGATGCTTTGGCCCGTGATACTCATGCTAATGTGTTCGGTATGGAAAGAAAACCAAGGTTCTTTCATTGCAATGAGAAAGCTGATTCCGAACAACAAGGTAATACGCATAAACATGGCGAGAAACATACCGATTTTCGTAGCTTTTCTGCGTTGTTCGGGAGGTAGTTTTCCGGTAGTTATTGAAATAAAGATGATATTGTCGATACCCAATACAATTTCGAGAAACGTTAGGGTAATTAGGGCGATCCACGCAGATGGATTAGATAATAGTTCTAGAATCATTAAAAGGAAAATTTAGTTTATTTTGACAAACGAATGGCTGTCCCGACGCCTTTATTGTCGCTTCCTACCAAACCGAATTCAAAGGTATAAGAATTTTCAGTTGTAGAAAGAATTCGGATAACGACTCCTTTTTGTTCCATTCGATTTTTTGGGTGTTTTTTTTGTAAAACGTATTCGCAATCGTTGACCCAACGTACGGTTGATGTATCGATTTTACCTTTAAACGTTTCGATTTCGATGCTGTCTTTTCTGACAAAAACGGTGGTTTGCTTTTTTCCGTTCTCTTCGTACGTGAAGGAATAGGTTCCGTTTTTAAATTGGGTACAGTTGCGCTCGGCGTTGTAACATCCTGATAACGTAATTAGTACTAATATAACGATAAAACTATTTTTCATTTTTTGTATTTTGAGTGTATTTTCTTCTGCGATTAAAGAGCTTTTAGCGTTTCTAAAATTAGTTCTAGTCTAAACTTTTGACAATAGTCATAACTCCCTTAAAAATCAAAAACATTCCTATTACACAAATAATGCAACCGAGTGCCAAAATTACGGGAAACAGCGATTGTTGTTGGTTTTTAAAAGAAAAATGAATGACGGTTGGACCGACGAACAAGCAGGGAACCGACCACAAGAGTTTTCCGATTCCTTTGTAAAGAATTTCTTTATTTACTGCCATTTTCTTTGGTATAATCGACAGCTTTGCGGACGCTGCCTTTGGTTAGGAGTAGATCTTTTGCTTCGTCGTAGGAAATACCGGTTTCTTCGACGATCATTTTTGTGCCGCGATCTACAAGTTTGTCGTTACTCAATTGCATATCGACCATTTTATTACCACGAACGCGACCTATTTTTATCATACTTGTTGTGGAAAGCATGTTGAGTACTAGTTTTTGTGCCGTGCCGGCTTTCATGCGCGAGCTGCCAGTAACTACTTCCGGTCCGACAACTACTTCGATCGGAAATTGTGCTTCAAGAGCGAGCGGACTACCTTGGTTGCAAGTAATACACCCTGTAATTAGTTCGTTTTCAGCTGCAGTTTTTAACCCGCCAATTACGTAGGGCGTAGTTCCTGAGGCCGCAATTCCGATTACAACGTCTCCCCTTTTAGCACCTTCTTTGAGAAGATCGCTCCAGGCTTGTGTGTCGTTGTCTTCGGCGTTTTCTACAGCTCTACGAATGGCTTGATCTCCGCCAGCTATGATGCCGTTTACCAAATCGAATGGAACACCAAACGTTGGCGGACACTCGCTGGCATCAACAATACCTAAACGTCCGGAAGTTCCAGCGCCGATATAAAATAAACGACCGCCGTTTTGTATGCTATTGACAATTTGTTCGACCACTTTTTCAATTTGCGGAAGTGCTTTTGCGACTGCTATTGCTACCGTTTGATCTTCGGTATTAATGATTTGCAAAAGTTCAGCAACCGACTTATTTTCGAGGTCGGAATACCTTGAGGCGCGTTCGGTAACTTTATCAAACTCCATAACTTGTTGCTTTAGACAAACGAAAACTACTTTCGTGATTTAACCTTTATTCTTCTATTTCAAAATGATTCTTTGCATAACCGCGCCATTTCTCGATACACAAACGCATATCTTCAGGCAAATCGGTATTGAAACGCATCATTTCTCCTGTTGTCGGATGCACGAAACCGAGGGTTTTCGCGTGTAGTGCCTGGCGTGGCAAGATCTTGAAGCAGTTATCAACAAATTGTTTGTATTTTGTAAACGTTGTTCCTTTAAGAATAAGATTTCCACCGTACCGTTCGTCGTTAAATAGTGTGTGCCCGAGGTGTTTCATGTGCACGCGAATTTGATGCGTCCGACCCGTTTCAAGTGTACACGAAACGAGCGTTACGTAAGTTAATCGTTCAATAACTTTATAATGCGTAATGGCAGGTTTTCCGATTTCGGGATCGGCGTACACCGACATTTGCATGCGATCGCGCGGATGTCGAGCAATATTACCAACTATGGTGCCTTCGTCTTCTTTAACAATTCCCCAAACTAGTGCGATGTATTCGCGCTCGCTGGTTTTTGCTTCGAATTGCTTGGCAAGGTGCGTCATGGCCGTTTCTGTTTTGGCGATAACTAAAAGTCCGCTGGTATCTTTATCGATTCGGTGCACAAGTCCGGGACGTTCGCTGCTGTTGAGCGGTAAATTTTGGAAATGAAACGCCAATGCATTTACTAAAGTTCCGGTGTAATTTCCGTGTCCGGGATGAACTACAAGTCCAGCTGGTTTGTTAATGAGTAAGATCTCATCGTCTTCATAAACAATATCTAGTGGAATGTCTTCTGGATCGATACGGTTTTCAAAGGGCGGATGTGGTAATAAGATTCGAACCACATCGAGTGGTTTAACTCTATAGTTTGATTTTACGGGAATGTCGTTAACGTAAATGTCGCCATTATCGGCCGCTTTCTGAACTTTGTTTCTAGTTGTATTTGCAACAACTTGCATCAGAAATTTATCGATTCGCAGTAGTTCTTGTCCTTTTGGAACTTCAAATCTGAAGTGTTCAAATAAACTTTCGTCTTCTTCGATTTCGGCTATTTCGGTTGTACTCATGGCAGACTGTCTATTTGCTGATCTACTGGAGTTTCCTCGTCTTCAAAACCGCCGCTACCATCGCCCAGAACTAAATCGATTTTACTTCCTTTGAGAATTTTCTCGCCAGCTTTTACAATTTTGCCGTTGCTTTTCACTTCAAGCACCATATCTTTTCCGATATACGGTTTGTACGTAATTGAACCAAGTGTTAAACCAGCCGACGCCAGAGTGCTTTCGGCATTTCGAAGGGTTTTCTCAACTAATTCAGGCATTCGGATGGTACTAAAACCGCCGGAATTAATCTTTAAATAAATCTTACGGTCTGATTTTACTTTCTCGCCCGCAGCTGGATCTTGCTGAACGACTGCATATTTTGGAAAATCCGGATTAAAATCTACTGTATCAAGTATTACATAATCGAGATCGGCATCGTCGAGAACTTCTTCGGCTTGTTCGGTACTCATTTTTGCTAAGTTGGGAACTGCGATTTCTTCACCGTGATTGGTAGCAAAATCGAGGTATTGCAACATTAAAAATCCGATAACAACGACGATTAAAAAGGCAACTAAAAGCTGACCAAAAAACGTTTTTGAAGTTAAATATTCCCTGAGGGTCATGCGCCAAATTTTAGCTGCAAAGATACAGAATGAAGAACTGAAACGGATGTGAAAAAAATGATATTTTTGTTTGAATTTCCGAGAGGTTGAGTTGTATTGAAAGTACGGCTTAAAAAAATTGAAGAGAACCGAAATACTTGAGGAGATTTAACGCATTTTTTTAACTTGAAGACTTACCTAATGAAAAACATCGCCGTAATTATGGGCGGATATTCCAGTGAATATCAAATTTCAATAAAAAGCGGAAACGTGGTATACGAGACGCTCGATCGATCGAAATTTAAACCCTACAGAATAGTAATAACTACCGAAAAATGGTTTTGTTTACCCGATGATGGTACAGAAATACCGGTAAACAAAGGAGATTTCAGTATTGTACTCGGTGGGGAAACAATACATTTCGATGCGGTATTTAACGCCATTCACGGAAGTCCGGGTGAAGACGGATTGCTACAAGCGTATTTTCAATTATTGGGAATTCCACAAAATTCTTGCGACTATTACCAGGCCGCATTAACGTTTAACAAGCGCGATTTACTGGCGGTATTACGTCCGTACGGAATTAAAATGGCAAAATCGTTTTATGTAAACAAAGGCGATACCGTTGATTTTGAAGCCATTATTGAAACGGTTGGTTTGCCTTGTTTTGTAAAACCGAATAAATCGGGAAGTAGTTTTGGAATATCGAAAGTTAAAGACAAAGCGGCTTTGCCTGAGGCGCTTGAGGTTGCTTTCGCAGAAGATCACGAAGTTTTGATTGAATCGTTTTTGGATGGAACCGAGGTTTCGATAGGCGTTTTGCGAATTGATGGCGAGGTAAAAGCTTTGCCTATTACTGAAATTGTTTCGGAAAACGACTTTTTTGATTACGAAGCCAAGTACGAAGGGAAGTCGCAAGAAATAACACCGGCACGTATTTCAGAGGAATTGGCCGAAAAAGTGCGCGCTGCTGCTATAAAAGCCTACACAATTTTAGGCATGAAAGGATTTTCAAGAAGCGAGTTTATTTTGGTAAACGACGAACCGTATATGCTGGAAATGAACACGATTCCTGGATTAACGAAAGAGAGTTTGATACCGCAACAGGCAGCAGTTGCCGGTATTTCGTTACAAGATTTATTTACCAATAGCATCGAAGATTCGTTGCGTTAAAAGCATTTAGATGAGAAAAGCTATTTTTCCGGGATCATTTGATCCGATAACGCTCGGACATTACGATATTATAAAACGCAGTTTGCCTTTGTTTGACGAGATTATCGTTGCTATTGGTGTAAATGCCGAAAAAAAATACATGTTTTCTTTAGAACAGCGGTTAGACTTCATACGAAAGTCGTTTGCTGATGAGCCCAAAGTTCGCGTAATTACTTACGAAGGATTGACGGTATCGTTATGTAAGAAAGAAAAAGCGGGTTTTATATTGAGAGGCTTACGCAATCCGGCAGATTTTGAATTTGAGAAAGCCATTGCACACACGAATCGGAAGTTATCTAAAATTGAGACGGTTTTTTTACTTACGGCAGCAAACACTTCGTATATCAGTTCGAGTATTGTTCGCGATGTTATTCGGAATGGCGGTGATTATTCGGTTTTGGTGCCGGATTCGGTTCGGGTGTAAGTAACGTTAAAATGGTAACGATTGCCCGCAGCAGGGATTGCAGCGAAAAGCCTTTTTAGGCCGTCGCGGTTTCGTGGACTAATAGCCTGCGTTCGACTAAAAAGCTTGTAGCGTAAAGCCCGGTGCCGACCGTTATGACATTTACTTTTCCATGATTTTTAGGGGAGGCAGCTGCCCTAATCTTCAAAAAGAAGTTTAATATTTTCGTATGAATTTGTGAGCGCTTCCCTTGCTGCTTTTGCATCGAGCCAGGCTACTTTTTCGATACCTTCTTCGGCTTGAGGAATAAGTTGCTGCACGCTAGAGCTGCGCATTTCGTACCACTGCGTAACTTTGAGTTTATAACGTCCGTTTCGCTTAAAAATGTGATAGGTTTTTTGAAGTTTATCGGTGATGATGAGGTTATCGATTCCGGTTTCTTCTTGTACTTCGCGAATGGCGGCGAGTTCGTTGGTTTCGCCTTTTTCGAGTCCGCCTTTAGGTAAATCCCATTTGCCATTTCGAAAAATAAAAAGCACTTCGTTTTTCTTGTTATAAACCAAACCACCTGCGGCTTTTTGTACAGGTAATTTCGATTTCAGGGTTTTGAGAATTTCTTTTTCGTCGGGATGATAGAGAAAAGCTTTATCGACTTTACCTTGAAAGAGTTTTACGATAAGTTTTTTAATATCAACGCTTTCCAGTAAAAACAGGTCGAAATCTGTTTCTTTTTGGGTTTGGTTTGTCAAAAAAAGAGGTTTATCGTTGACAAAAACTTTATACATTTGTGCTATGGTTTTTAACAAAGAAACAGCCGCCAAGACAGCCGAGCTTTTGCTGCAAATTAATGCAATTAAATTGAATCCGGGAAATCCGTTTTTATGGTCATCTGGGTGGAAATCGCCTATTTACTGTGACAATCGTGTAACACTTTCATTTCCACCGATTCGGAATTATTTAAAAGAGGAATTTGCTAAAAATATTGAAAAGCAATTTGGCAAGCCGGATGTTATTGCTGGTGTTGCAACCGGTGCTATTGGCATTGGTTTATTGGTTGCTGAGGCTTTAGCATTGCCTTTCGTTTATGTGCGTCCGGAGCCAAAAAAGCACGGGAGACAAAATCAGATTGAAGGATTTTTACAGAAAGGACAAAATGTTGTAGTTATCGAAGATTTGATAAGCACTGGCAACAGCAGTTTGATGGCTGTAGAAGCTTTGCGCGAAGCGGGAGTACAAGTGAAGGGAATGGCAGCTATTTTTGACTACGGCTTTGATGTTGCGAAGGCTAATTTCAAAAAATCGAATGTCGAACTATTTACGTTGAGTAACTACGAAAATTTGCTGCCGTTGGCGGTAGCGAAGAAATATATAACAGAAACCGAAGAACAAACTTTAGTCGAATGGCGCGTTAATCCTGCCGGCTGGGGAATGGAAGTTGAATAAATAAAAACTTATGAAATTAGAAAGCCCTAGAACCGAAGTAAGTAAATCAGCGCAATACTTATTTGACTCTTTAACTGATATAAAGAACTTTGAAAAATTGATGCCAGAAAGCATTGCAAAATTTGAAGTTACAGACGCCGACAGCTTTATTTTTGGATTGAAAGGAATGCCCGAAATTAAGCTTCGCCTAAAGGAGAAAACCGCACCTGAACACATTCTTTTAGGAGCTGCCAGCGATAAATTACCTTTTACTTTGCGTGCTGCGATTGAAGATTTGGGTACAGAAAAAGCAGGCATTCAATTATTTTTTGAAGGAGAATTTAATGCGATGATGGCGATGATGGTTAAAGGACCAATCCAAAAATTTATCGATACGTTGTCGGAAAATATGTCTAAACTTTAGTACATCATTTTCACTTCTTTCAAACCGTAAGCCTTTATTTCGTTGTTTTCGTGTTGCAATACTAGTTTGCCTTCTGCGGATACGCCAATTATCATTGCGTTGAGTAACGTGTCGTTAATCTGATAAACAGCAGGTTTTTGAAATTTCATCAAAACGTTCACGTAAGCTTGTCGCAATGCAGCGATGCTAAATTGATTACGATTTTCGAGTAAAACGATGATTTGGTCGCGGATAGCAACGATCAATTGCAAATCATCATCGAGAATAAAGCCGTTTAAAGCAAGAGATGTTGCGTTGGGCAAATTTTCAAAAGAAGTTTGTTTATTGTTGATTCCAATTCCAATTACGAAAGCTGGTTGATTTTCAAAATCGGTTACTTGTTCGATCAAAATTCCTCCTAATTTCCTGCCGTCTGCCATTATGTCGTTTGGCCATTTAATTTCTGTCTTGACATTAAAATTGTTTAACGTTTGGTAAACAGCAAGCGATACTAGCATTTGAAAGTCAAAGTCGACCTGAAAAGCGTATGGAGCTTTTTTTACCAACAAACTAAATGTAAGCGACTTACCTACTTCGGATATCCAAACTGCGCCCATTTGCCCGCGTCCGGCAGTTTGTTGATTCGTGTATACGATCGTAAAATTAGACACGACTTGTTGTTTAACTTGTTGTTTTAAAAACGAGTTTGTTGAATCTATGGCATTTAGTTTGATTATAGTAAGGCTGTTGCTCATGAACGTCGTTTAATCTTGTGTTAACGACCGAAAGTAACGACAAAAAATGATAAATTTGCATACATACACTACAAAGAATAAATGGCGAAAAAAAATACGAATAACGACGAATTACTAGCTGAAATTATCAAAGGAATTGAGGAAGTAAAGGGGAATGATATCGACATATTGGATTTAAGAGCGATAGACAACGCGGCATGTGATTACTTTGTTATCTGTAATGGAACTTCAAACACACAAGTGAATGCCATTGTAAATTCAATTCAAAAGACTGTTTCTCGAGCAATCAAAGACAAACCTTGGCATGTTGAAGGTTCTGAAAATGCGGAGTGGGTTTTAATGGATTACGTGAGCATTGTAGTTCATGTTTTTCAGAAACACATTCGCGAGTACTACAATATTGAAAGTCTGTGGGGCGATGCTAAAATTACCTCTATTCCATCTAATTTTTAAAATGTAAAGACTTATGTCTAAAGAAAATAGTTCGCAACCGCGGAAAATAAAATTCAATCCTATGTGGCTTTATGCCGCTGTAGTTGCCATGATGGTGTTTTTTTACATCAATGGAAGTTCAAGTGCAGCGGATCCTTCGAAAATAAGCACATCTACTTTTCGACAGTACTTAGATATGGGATTGGTTGAAAAGGTGGTGATTTATAATAAAGTTGAAGCCGAAGTTTACTTAACTAAAGAAGCTTTAAAGCAACCCGCTTTTAAAAAAGTAGCAAAAGACGTTTTTAACAATCCCAATTTGGGTCCGAATTTTTATTTGGAAGATATCGGCGATGGTGAAACGTTCCAAAAGAGTTTAGAAGCGGCAGTAGCTGCAAAGAAACTTAAAGATTACGATTTTCTAACGCGCAGTGATTGGTCGGAACTTTTAACTGTTTTGCTTCCGTTCATTGTACTTATAGTTTTATGGCTTTACATCATGCGTCGCATGTCGGCAGGTGGAGGCGCTGGACCCGGCGGTCAGATTTTTAATATCGGAAAGTCGAAAGCTCGTTTGTTTGACGAAAAGAACGATATAAAAATTACGTTTAAAGACGTAGCTGGACTAGAAGGAGCGAAAGAAGAAATACAAGAAATTGTTGAATTTTTGAAAAATCCGCAGCGCTACACTAATCTAGGAGGAAAAATCCCGAAAGGCGCTTTGTTGGTTGGACCTCCCGGAACAGGCAAAACGCTGTTGGCAAAAGCTGTTGCTGGTGAAGCCCAAGTTCCCTTCTTTTCTTTGTCTGGTTCCGATTTCGTGGAAATGTTCGTAGGTGTAGGAGCTTCGCGTGTTCGGGACTTATTCAAACAAGCTAAGGAGAAGTCGCCTGCGATTATTTTTATTGATGAAATTGACGCGGTAGGACGTGCGCGAGGAAAAAATTCTTTTAGCGGTGGTAACGATGAACGTGAAAACACGCTGAACCAGCTTCTTACTGAAATGGATGGTTTTGGAACCAATAGTAACGTTATCGTATTAGCTGCAACGAATCGTGCCGACGTTCTCGACAAAGCACTGATGCGAGCAGGTAGATTTGATCGACAGATTTTTGTAGACTTACCAGACATTCGCGAACGCAAGCAAATATTTGAAGTTCATTTGGGTCCGATTAAGAAAATCGCGGAATTAGATACCGACTTTTTAGCGAAACAAACACCTGGTTTTTCAGGTGCCGACATAGCAAATGTTTGTAACGAGGCGGCATTAATTGCAGCACGTAAAAACAAAGAAGCTGTTGATAAGCAAGACTTTTTAGATGCTGTTGATCGTATTGTAGGTGGTCTGGAGAAAAAGAATAAAATCATTACAAAAGAAGAAAAACGAGCAATTGCGATTCACGAAGCAGGTCATGCTACAGTGAGCTGGATGCTAGAGCATGCCGCGCCGTTGGTAAAAGTGACTATAGTTCCGCGCGGACAAAGTTTGGGTGCTGCCTGGTATTTACCAGAAGAACGACAAATTGTCAGACCCGACCAAATGCTAGATGAAATGTGTGCTACCATGGGCGGAAGAGCGGCGGAGAAAGTTACGTTCAATACGATTTCGACAGGAGCTTTAAGTGATTTAGAAAAAGTGACCCGCCAAGCCAGAGCTATGGTAACTATTTACGGTTTGAACGATAAAATTGGGAACGTTACGTATTATGATAGTTCAGGACAATCGGAGTACAATTTTTCAAAACCCTATTCGGAAGATACTGCTCGAGTTATCGATCATGAAATCAGCGACTTAATTGAGTCTCAATACCAACGCGCTATTGCTATTTTGGAGGAGAACAAGGAAAAGTTGTTTCAACTAGCTGATATTTTGATTGAGCGCGAAGTTATTTTTAAAGACGATTTAGAAGCTATCTTTGGTGAACGTGCTTGGCCAGAGGCAGCTGAAGCAGAAA
>CALRVY020000096.1:0-10850 GCA_943371725.1 Pseudanabaena sp. UWO311
TAAAATCGCCACTTGCCAATAGCGAAAAGCCCTCATTCATATTCTGTGAATAACTGCTGAAAAAAATGAAAAATAAAAAGGTAATTCTACAGAAGTGGTTCATTCGTCGAAACTTAATTGATAGAGCGTGCAAATTAGGGATAATGGCTAATATTTCGTCTACAGTAAACGGGTATTCGTCGAAATCTACGACTTAAAAAGACGCAATCGAGGCATCTTCGCACCATCAAAAACAAAAAAAGATTTCAAAAACAAAAAAAATCATGGCTTTACAAATCACCAACAATTCAGGAATATTCGAAATCATCGGCAATTTAAACGCTCAAAATGTAATCTCTCTTTACAATCATTTTGATAAAGTACTCGATCGATCAAAAATAGTTACCCTTTCGCTAAACAACCTTTCTGACATCGATAAGTCGGCCATTACGGCTATTGCTTCACTATACAAAAAAGCGATGTCGCACAACAAAGTACTTTTTATTATCGGGCAAGAGAATGCGAAAATTAGCGCGCAATTTCAAAGTGAAAAGCTGAGTTACATTCTGCAAAGAGATGTCCTTTAAGAAGCGATAGTTACTCAATCTAGAAACCGACAAACTTCTTAAAATGTACTTAAACCGTCTCAACCCACATCAATTTTTCATGCTTAGCATGCTGATTGTTAATATTGGAAACTACGCCTATAATTTAATTTTAGGAAGACTTTTAACTCCAGGCGCTTTCTCGGACGCCGCTATATTGATAACGCTGCTTCTTGTACTGTCGTTTCTGGGAATGACCTTTCAAATCGTAACCTCAAAGTACGCTGTTTTGTTCGATTCACTGAAGTTAAATACAACCGTAAGGCTTCTTCGAAACGGAGCATTGTATTCTGGTTTAGGAATTGGGTTATTGATCGCTCTCTTTTCAAAAATGCTACAGCAACTATTAAAAACAGAGACGCATGAAATGTTTCTAATCTTTGGTCTTGGCGTTCCCTTGTACTTTATTATCAGCGTAAACAGAGGACTATTTCAAGGAAAAAACCGCTTAAACGAGATGTCTGTAACGTATCAAAACGAGATGATAGTCAGGCTCTTCGTTACCATTATTGTACTTATTTTACTTCCTGCTATTCCAAGTTCCATCGCTATTGCATTTGGTATCCTGCTGTCGTTCATCGTTGGATTATTTCCTTTCCAAAAGAAAATTTTCAAGAAGTCAAAAACCTCAATGTCGATGCCTTTGGATAGTAAAGAAATCGCTCTGTTTTTTGGGTTAACAGCCTTTTACGAACTCACACAAATTATTATCAATAATAGCGATGTCTTATTAGTAAAACACTTCTTTACTAACGATCAAGCGGGAGCATACGCTTCTTTAGCCTTAATTGGCAGAGTAGTTTATTTCGTGGCATGGATGTTTGTCATGCTTTTGTTGCCGAAAGTCATCGAAAAACATAAAAAAGGAGAAGATACTACGCCCGTTTTATTGAAATATGTGGGCTACGTTTCTTTGCTGGCAACTGTTATTGTTTCCGCGAGTTTTCTTTTTCCGAAACTAGTTGTCTTGGTATTGTTTGGAGAAAATTATCTCAGTATCGCTCCATTACTTTGGAAATATGCTTTAGCTACATCCGTATTTGCTGTTGCTAACATCTTTGCGTATTACTTCCTTTCTATAGGAAAATATGTACCCGTTGTTATATCTGCTCTTTTGGGTTTAACGCAAATTGTTCTTATCGTTTTATTTCACAACTCACTGGAACAAGTCGTTGAAATGCAAATCATTTCAATGCTTGTTTTACTGGTTTTTCAGTTAACATTTTACTTCGTCAACAGAATAAATAGGTTCGTCTAAAGCAAACGACCATTCATCGAATTATAAAATTTCCCCCTTCAATTTCTTGGAATTTTGACTCAATAAACAAAGCAAATATTTACGTATCATCATGAAAATAGCAATTGTCACAGCATTCCCTCCTAGTAAAGTAACTTTAAACGAATACGGTTATCACTTAGTGAAAAACTTTGTTCAGAAAGAAGAAGTAAGCGAGTTGGTCTTGATTACTGATTTTACATCAGAACCAAAACAATTGGACTTCAAAAACAGCGAAAAAGTATCGGTAAACGAGTGCTGGAAATTTAACAGCTATGCCAACCTTTTTACTATTTTACTAGCAATTATAAAGGAAAAACCAGATGCTGTATTGTTCAATTTACAATTTGTAAAATTTGGAGACAAAAAAGTGCCTGCAGCGCTCGGACTACTACTTCCTATGATCTTAAAAATGATTGGCTGTAAAACTGTCGTATTGTTACACAATATTTTGGAACAAGTCGACTTAACTAATGCGGGTTTTACATCCAATAAACTTGCGAAGAAAATCTACAACTTCATCGGAACCCAACTCACGAACTGTCTTTTGAAAGCCGATGCCGTAGCAGTTACGATAAACACGTATGTCGACATTTTGAATGCAAAATACAAAGCACAAAATGTCACTTTAATTCCGCATGGTACCTTTGAGACGCCACAGTCGGTTACTTTTGATTTGCCAGCCGGACCTAAAAAAGTAATGGCATTTGGAAAGTTTGGAACTTATAAAAAGGTTGAAATACTTATTGATGCAGTTGAGTTAATCCGGCAAACCAACAAAGAACCAATTGAAGTGGTAATTGCTGGCACAGATAGCCCGAATACGCCTGGTTACTTACAATCGGTTAAAGAGAAATATGCTCATGTAGAAGGACTTACTTTCACGGGGTATGTGGAAGAGAATGATGTTGAACGAATTTTTACAGAAAGTACGATAGTGGCCTTCCCCTATACTTCCACTACGGGTAGTTCTGGTGTGTTACACCAAGCGGGCAGTTACGGAAAAGCCGTTGTCATGCCCGACTTAGGTGATTTAGCTTTGCTAGTAGAAGAAGAAGGTTATAAAGGTGAATTCTTCAATCCAAACAGTAGTTCTTCTCTAGCAAAAGCTATAAACACGATTCTTGAAGACGACAACTACAGAAAGCGAATAGCTCAAACCAATTACAATGCTGCTTGTTCCCATTCCATGGACAAAATTGTGGGCATGTATTTGAATAAGTTTGAAGAATTGGAAGCTCAAAAGAATCCGCAGTTACTCGTTGGAAATGTATAAAAACGACGGCTTTTTGGCTCCTTTTTCATCAATAAAGCCGAACTTTTTCTGCCGATTCTTTTGCCACGGCCATTTCCCTGCAACTTGATCAGGAACGCTCGGAAAATCATAGAGTGTCCACGACATAAATGCAAGATTATTCTTTTTGAATAAGGCTTGCATTTTTTTATGATACTCGGCTTGATCTTCTTCATCTTCACCAAACCAGCGCCAAAACCCTCTGTATGAAGGAATTCCAAACTCTTGTACAACCAACGGCTTTTTAGTGGCTTTTTGTAAAGCAGTGTATTCAAATTCGAAATCATCAATAGAATGGTAAAAATGATAGGAAACAAAATCGACCTGATCTGTCAGATTTTCAGCCTCCGCTGCATTTGACCATCCTATTGTTATTAAATGATTTGGATCGTTTTCTCTAACTACGGTTATCATTTGCTTGAGCCAGTTTAAAACGTTATTTCTATCGCGACTTTCGAAATCAAGATTTGGTTCGTTTTTGATATCCCAAGCAGCAATGGCCTTGTGATTTTTAAATTCGGAAACTATTTTCTCGGCGTGTCTACTCGTTAAAGTCCAACTTTCTAATGTGTAATCACTGTAAAAGTCAAACAATGTAACAACCACTTTAAGTCCTTTAGAATCGGCTAAATCGAGTAAAATCCTGAGTTTCTCAAGCTTTTCAGCTTTGATATCTGCCTTGCCAAAATCATCATACTGAATAAAAATTCTAATGGAATTTAGTTTTGCTGTTTTAATGATTTCAAAATCTCTTGCAAGGGTATCGCTGTTAAAGGAATCTCCAAATGTGTCCCATGCCGAGTTTTTGGGATAGTAATTGATCCCTTTAAAAATGAAATCGGTATTCTTATACTTTATTTGATTTCCAGATACTCTAAAGTCGGGTTTTGTTTTAATAGTGTCTTTTGCAAATGGCTCAGCTGCACATTTTTCTATATGCCTCACGCGCCAAAATCCGTCTTCTAAAAGCATCATTACCTTATAGGTTGCGGTATCTTGAACCTCAGTAATCAACTTTTCATTTTTGAAAATCCGTTGAAATTCAATCACATTCTTATCTGTAAAAACTACTTGCTGACCGTCTTCGCTGTAAAATTCTAGTTTAGGATGGTGTTTTAAAGACGTACTTTCAATGGAAATAGTATTTTTCAAATTGTAATCGACTGATTGATACAAATTAATCCGGGCATTTTGTGTGTAAAAATCAGCTATTCCTTGTTTCTTATTGTCCTTCAACGATTTGTTTTTAACATACCAAGAAAAAAGATAATCCTTTTCAATTTTCTTTAATGTTGTGGCTTCCATTTTTCGGCCTACGTTTTTCAACTCTTCCCATTTTACAGCGGGCAAATACGTATCAACTGTCTCTTTTTCTAGGTGAAGCATCGAGCTTCTGTCGGCACCTGTGTTCAAATAATTCAAAATACTACTCAGGCCAAATAGCAATAACACATTTAAGAAAATAAATGAGCTTATTAAAAAAAATCGAATCATTTTCCTATTGTTGATGGTCATAGCGTAAAATTGAAGTTTTCTTGGTCATGCCGAGCGTCGTGATTTCTAAGCGATAGTCGCCATCGTTAATTAGATCTCTGGAAATTTCAAAAATTGCCATTCCTTTTGAGGTCTCCTTTTGCAAGGAAGTTACCTTTTTATTGTGTTGAAAAACATTGACGACTACGCTAATGCCATCGGGAACCAATTGATTCATAAAACTCTTAATGGGGCCAACGGTTACGGTTCGGTTTTGATTTGTAATTGAATAATCAAACGACGCTGTTACAGGTTTGTAATCAATTGAGATCGAATTACTTTCGGCAATTCCAATTACTTGACCTTTAATCTGATACGTTTCCTGATGATCCGGATGTAAAATTTGCGCACTAGCAATTCCGCTGATTGTAGCTCCAAATGTCTTTAACAGCATATTTTCTTTAGTTCGAATGATGAAATAAACTAATGTACCGTCGCTTACAATGTTGCCAAATTGATCGCGAATGATGGAAGTCGAAAAATGGGTGATTTGATTGCCATCTGCAAATTCGTGATTCCTCGTAAAATTGATGGAAAAATCGGTGGCAATATTCGGATACACTTCGGTTTCTATTTCTTTAGATACTGTGCTTTCACATGCTGTACCAACCAATATCTTGCCCGCTTTATTCGGCGAATAGATGTTATACCATGCAATAAAGTTTTTCGTTTTCAAATCCAAACTCGTAATATTTTGAAGAAATTGATACCGCAACTTTACCGAAGTATTATCTTCTTTCGGATTATCGAAACCGTCTGTTGGTGCAACTACCATCATCGAAAACTCTTTTCCACCAGCTAATATTTTGCGCGGTCCTAGATAATTCTCAATTACAGTCTTTGTAATTCGATTCGGATGTATATGAATAGAACCCGATTGTACTGATTGGTTACTTCGAATCAAAAACCAAGAAACTTTACCTGTTTTTTCACAGTAGTTTTTCGGAAATGTGAAAATGTAATTGCCTCGCTCTAAAGTAGCATCAAGCAGTGTTTTTCCGTACGAATGAATAATAAAAAGTTGCGGCGCCTCCGTTTTTAATTTCGAATGGAACGCCAATTTTATCGGATTTCCGGCAGTAAATTCTGTTGCCTTTGAAATTAAAACAAACGACTCTCTTTGCGCGGCATCTTCTCTGCTAGCAAATGCTAAAAGAAACATGGTGCTGATTAACAATAATATATTTTGCTTTCTCTTAATCATCGCGGATTCCCGATATAATTGTTGATTTCAATTTTTATGTAATCAAAGCCTTGACCTTTAACGCGCTGTAATTGCTCATCATTCTGATTCCGTTTTCTCTTTGGAACCACGGCCTTTGCTATGGTAGTGTTGTTAAGACCGTTAACGAAACAATTTTCTAGCGAAGATTTTATTGTTTTACAAGAAGACAAATTCAACAACTTATAATCAAAATATTTTTTTCGCTGCACGCGAATACCTTCACGCATAAAGAAATGGTCTACATAAATCAACTCTTTATCGGCATTGTAGTATGATACAAGTAGTTGAGGAATAGTACTTTCTTGCAAACCGTAATTGAAAAGCGCTCCACTTAAACGACTTTTATCAATAAAGAAGTCCGAAAGAGCTACTTGTGTGTACAAATCAGTTGTAGCTACATTTCCAGCACATTGAATATCAAAGGTAATCGGTTCATCGGTTATATTGTAAGGGGCAAATTCACTGGGATTGAATGTTTTAGGCTTTACATCTGTGTTTTTTATCCACGCTATGTCTTCAAAATTCACTTTGAAGCTTGTTATTTCCATTGGCATTAGCTTGTGTTTGATCTCGTACTTTGAGTTAAACGACGCAAGCTTTTTATCGTTCTTTCCGTATAGCGTTGCCTTTAAAACCACATCTGCAGGAACATTATCTATATTCTGAACCTCGCCAACAATTACGTATTGGTTTTTATATCGAATTAGCTTTGCAGATAAGATTTCTAGAACAGGTTGTTTCAATACATCATCATGATAGGTTTGTTGTGTCGTTAAAGCTCTTCTTCCGTGCTTAAAAAACGCTGTTCCATTAGTCGATAAAAATTGATCCGGTGGCATGTCTAAATCTACTTTACTCGGAACTATAAACCACTTTCCGTTTTCTTTCACCAAATCATGCGGATAGTCTTTTTCGATAATTTCTAGCGGTGTAACCCATCTGGTTTTCGCAATAACTTTGGCGGTGCTTTCCGTTTGTCCAATTTCATTAACAGTCACGCCATCTAATTTAGCGTACGAATTTAAGATGCCGTCTTGAACCGCTGTTTCAAGCAAAAACTGTGGTAACGACTTTTTAGCCTTAGGATCTAAATACGAATGTGCTCGTTCGTATTCTTTAAAATCAATAGCGTCGTAATAGGACTTCACAACGTTTTTCGCGCTTAATTGCGGCGAGCTGTTTAAATAAAATTGATACGTACAATACAAAACGATTACCAATATCAGTCCCGTCCAGAGATGCATAAGGTTAACTAATTTAACGGGAAAGAGATCGTAATTACTTTTGAATTTTAAAAAATCGGGCGTTTCTAATGGTTTAAGTTTTAAAGCTTGAATTAAAATCATCTGAATATTCAACACAAACGCGACAACAATGGTTAGCATCGGAATTATTCCCCACATTAACTTCTGATATAAAGGAACTTCTTCAAATGGGAGAATTTTAGGCAGTGGTGCTACATTATATTTTTCCCAAACCATAATACCATTTTCCAATTGTGTTAACCGGTGCCAACCACAGAAATACAAAATAGGATCGTAGAACTTATCATTAGAAAAAACATATTTCAAATTGTATTTTTCAGGTACGGTTAAAAACTGTTGTAACGAACCTATTCCTTCTAAACCTCGGAACTTCGAATTTTCTAAACGCTCTACAGCACGAGAAGTAAGTTCCGGAAGTCTTCGTGCCGAATGATAATTCCCGTCAACCGTCAATGCTCGAGTTTGAAAAGAAAGTGTCGCCATTTGATCTCCAAAACCCAGCGGAAGATAGCGCCATTGATCGTGCTGATCTTGATTTAAAAAATTGACAATTGGCAACGTATTTATTTTTTGGGGCTGAAACGGTCGGAAAAAACCCAACGTAATGGTAAAAATAGCCATGAAAAGAAACGCTCCTGCAAACAACATCGAAATAAGCTTGTAATAAATAGAGCCGAATCTTTCCTGTAGGTTAGTTCGTAAATCAGCCTCAAGCAATCGGTAAACAAATTCGCCAAAAATGGGCAAACTCATCAGTGCGGCCCAGAGTGTAAACCGATCGAGTGTTAAAATATTAAAAGCATTAGATCCTAATATCTTCAAAGGAATTGAAGTAGTACCGCCAGTTCCCAAAAGCGTTAATAAAGAAATGGACAACCCAAAAAACAAGTAACGTTTACTGAAATACCTGTAAAAAACGTACGGAAGCAAAAACAGTAAAATTCCCCATGGAATAATAAAAAACATGAGCCCAGAAGAAGTAACTTCTAGAAAATTGTCTCTACTTCCGTGTGGAATAGGAACCTGAGTTATTGGATTCTTTTTTGAATTAAGCCAATACGGAAGTATGCAAAAAACAATTAAAAAAACAGCTGTTAAACCAAATGCTACGATGCGTTTAAATAAAAACAACAAACTTTGGAGAAACAATTTTAGATTAACTTCCCGAAAGCAACCCACTTTTTCTCTGGCAACATCCATTACGGTCATACCAATCAATGGGAATATAAAAAAAATCATTCCAAACAAAGGAGTCACATGATGCGAACAAACCGTTACCGCTATCAACGAAGTGGACGTAAAAAAATACTTCTTTTTTCCTGTTTTCAACCACAAATAAATCTCAGGCAAAGCATGCATCAAAACCGAAATACCTATGATGC
Source organism: Pseudanabaena sp. UWO311 (assembly GCA_943371725.1). Classification (GTDB taxonomy): domain Bacteria; phylum Bacteroidota; class Bacteroidia; order Flavobacteriales; family Flavobacteriaceae; genus Flavobacterium. Next base: position 8,560 of record CALRVY020000096.1, read on the forward strand.
TTGGCAACTGACCAAAAATGTGTAATGTTTCAATAAACGATGAGGAAAAAACCGCCAATAAAGCGGCATAACCTGCTACATTCCGATTGCCCGTAATTAAAAGTGAAAAGCGAAAAACTCCTGTAATGAAAAGAATTATAGCAATAACAGCAACCGTAAATAAGCCGAATTTCAAGCCACCTACAAACGACAATAAGCCTATGCACTGATGTACCAACGGTGGATAACCCATTACCGTAAAACCAGTGTACCAGCTGTAATTCCAGGGCTCAAACCAACTATTCGCATAGTGATTGCCAAAAAACAGGTGAATTAAGGCATCGTACGAGTTTTCTAAGGTAAAAAAGATGACACTCGAATGGAAAACCACTCCAATTAATAAAGCAATCAGTAAGTATTTGTTTGATTTTTCTCTCACCAAGAGTAAATTGTTGAATAGCTAGGGTAAATATACTGATATTGACAAGAAAACAGTATAAAGCGCAGCTACACTTATTACCCATTCATCGAATGAAAACCAACCATTGGTCTAAAAGTCAAAATACGAAATGTTTAACTAATCTACTTTAGCACCGAAATTAGAAACCCAAAACACCAACAATATGAAAATTTTAATTGTCGACGACCAAGAATTAGTAGTTCTTTCTCTTTACAAATGCCTTACTGATCTAGGATATCAAGTAGAAAGTTCTAATAACGTATTTGACGCTATCAAAAAATACGATCAATTTGAGCCAAACTTAGTTATTGTAGACATAAATATGCCTGTTTTGGAAATTGAAAGCCAAAAGAACGATACAACCAACATCAATGAAAAAGCATCGGGTTTAGAAATTGTTAAGTACATAAAAAAAATTAAAAAACACGAAACTCCAGTAATGATATTATCCGGAAACAGCGAAGAGGAAATAATCGTTAAAGGTTTTGAATTAGGTGCAGCCGATTACCTCAAAAAGCCGCTGAGTTTAAGCGAAATTGGCATACGAGTTGGAAAACTTATCGGTTCCGAAAATGTATTTCCTTTAATCGGAACAGCAAAAAACAGAAACATTCAAAGTACCTGTATTGGAGTTGTAATTCCGTGCTACAACGAAGAAAATCGATTGCCCGTAAATGAGTTCAAAACGTTTATTCATAAAAATTTAGGCTATCACTTATGCTTCGTAAACGATGGAAGTAAAGACAATACTTTAGGTGTTTTAGAAGAAATTCGAAAAACAAATGAAGATCGTGTTAGTATTTTCAACTGCGAAAAAAATGTAGGGAAAGCAGAAGCCGTTCGACTCGGAATGCTGCACCTGGCAAAAGAAAATCAGTTTGATTACATCGGATTTTTAGATGCCGATTTGGCGACAAATTTTGATGACTTCGACGAGCTGGTCCAAACAATAAACAACTCGAATTACAAAATAGTAAGCGGATCTCGTATTAGCCGAATGGGAGCCTCAATTCAAAAAGAATCCGCACGAAAAATAATCAGTAATAGCATTAACCTGATCATCCGAAAAGCGTTACAAATGGACTTTAAAGACACGCAATGCGGCGCTAAGATTATGACAAAGGAGATCGTTGAGAAAACATTCCAGAAAAAATTCCTTACAAAATGGTTGTTTGATGTCGAGATTTTTATGAGAATGAAAAAAGTGTACGGTAGCGATAAAGCTAAAAATTTCATTTGTGAAAAACCGCTAAACCGCTGGATGCATGTCGACGGCTCGAAACTATCTTTTAAAGATTCAATCAAAATCGTCGGCCAAATTAGTCACATCGTCCTGCATTACAGGTAGATTCACCTCAAATTCAATACTCCTACACGCAGTTCGCTAATTGATTTAAAAGTCACAAATCACAGCGATTTGAGATGATACTATTTCAAAATAAAAATATTCTCTTGAAGCCAATCCGGCTGTTCGCTATAGTCCGCAAAAAATACGGTTTGTTCACTCGGTATGTCTTGGGCTTCTGAGGTCGCCCTCACCTACCGGTTCACAATACCGTATTTTTTTTACGGGCTGCCGCTGCCATCCGGGCTTGGAAAATCGTTACCAGAATGTCGTTCCCCGAATTTTGTACAAAACAAGAAATGTTCATAACCAACCTAAACGTTTATAAACGTTTAAACACGCTAAAAATTCGTTCACCAAAAATCGATTTTGTATTTTTAAACCGGAGGCGGGCTGGAGGCCCCGGAGCGTTACTGTACCCTTTTTTGCGATTATAGCTGCTAAAACCGCTTCGTTACTGAAGTTTTTCGCTTTGTAAAATTTTGCGCTCCGATCACTTTTTTTGCT
>CALRVY020000097.1:0-10829 GCA_943371725.1 Pseudanabaena sp. UWO311
GTCTTGGATTTTTGGAAACGAAAATCCGCGGCGGTTTGCAACAAACCACCGCGGACATGAACAAATTAAAAACTATTTTTATTTGAATTATGCTGTTGGTCCGCCTGCCATAATCTCTTCATTGGCAAACGATTCGAATTTGCTGAAATTATCTTTAAACTTAGCGGCAAGTTCTCTTGCCTTTTGATCGTACAAGTTTGCGTCGGCCCATGTATTTCTTGGGTTTAAAACTTCTGAAGGAACGTTCGGACAGGTTGTCGGAATTTCCATTCCAAACACTTCGTGTTTTTGATAAGTAACCTGATCTAGTTCGCCATTTAAAGCAGCTGTAATCATGGCACGTGTGTAGCCGAGTTTCATACGTGAGCCTGTTCCGTAAGCACCGCCTGTCCAGCCTGTATTAATTAACCATACTTTTACACCGGCTTCTTGCATTTTAGCGCTAAGCATTTCAGCGTATTTAGTTGGATGTAATGGCATAAAAGGTGCGCCGAAACAAGCAGAGAAGTTAGGCTGTGGTTCGGTTACACCAGCTTCAGTACCAGCTACTTTCGCTGTATATCCAGAGATAAAATGGTACGCAGCTTGTCCGGGCGTTAAACGCGAAATAGGAGGCAGAATACCAAACGAATCAGCAGTTAGGAAGAAAATGTTTTTCGGATTTTTTCCGATGGATCCTGGTTGGATGTTAGCGATGTGATCAATAGGATATGAAACACGTGTGTTTGGAGTAATGGATGTGTCTTTAAAGTCAACTTCCATAGTTCCTTCTTTAAAAACAACATTCTCTAAAATCGCACCTGGTTTAATAGCTCTAAAAATATCCGGTTCACTTTCTTCAGTAAGGTTAACTACTTTCGCATAGCAACCACCTTCGAAGTTGAATATCGTGTTTTCGGATGTCCAACCGTGTTCGTCGTCTCCGATTAATTTTCGGTTTGGATCGGCGGATAGGGTTGTTTTTCCAGTTCCAGACAATCCAAAAAATAGTGCTGTATCGCCACTTTCGCCAACATTGGCACTACAGTGCATCGGTAAAGTATTTTTGAAAACGGGAAGCATAAAGTTTAGCGCCGAAAAAATTCCTTTTTTCATTTCGCCTGTATAGCCAGTACCGCCAATTAAAGCGATTTTTCGAGTAAAGTTGAGTATTGCAAAATTCGATTGTCTTGTGCCATCACGCTCTGGTACAGCTTCAAAACCTGGTGCACAGATAACGTGCCAATCGGGTGCAAAGCCCTCTAATTCGCTGCTGTTCGGACGCAAGAACATATTGTAGCAAAATAAATTCGACCATGCGGTTTCGGTAACTACACGAACGTTCAATCGATAATGCGGATCTGCACATACATAGCTTTCGCGAACAAAAACTTCTTTATTGGACAAGTATTCACAAACGCGATCGTACAATGCATCAAATTTAGCACTATCGAATGCAATGTTAACCTTGCCCCACCAAACGTGCTCCCGAGTGATGTCGTCCTCAACGATGAAACGATCCTGCGGCGAGCGCCCGGTGAATTCTCCCGTATTGATTGCGAGTGCTCCCGAACTAGCCGTAACGCCTTGTCCGTTCTCAACGGTTATATTGTGTAATTCCTCTGGACTTAATTGGTAATGAACTTTTGCGTTTTCAATTCCTAATGAAGTTAACGAAATCGATTTCGTAATTAAGGCGTGATTGTCCATAATTTTTGAATTGTGTTGCATTTAAATTTGCTGTAAAAGTAAAAATTATACAATTACAACGTTGTAGTTAAGAGAAATTTTCTTTTTTCGAGCTAATAATCTGGTAAATTGTTAAAATCCATGCAGCAATCATTAAAACTCCGCCTATTGGAGTGATTGGTCCTAGAAATTTAACATTTATTCCAAGATGACTTCCAAACAATAATCCGAAAATGGAACCCGAAAAAAGCAGAACGCCGCCAAAACAAAGTCTTAAAATGCTGCTAGCTTGTTTTTTACTGAATGCAAACTGACTTACGCCAATGAGAAATAAACCGTTGTACATCAAATACCGAACAGCAACTTCGAAGGTCTCCAACTGCGTTTCAGTAAAGATTTTCTTAAGTGCATGTGCGCCAAATGCACCTGCGATAATACTTAAAGTTCCAAAAATTAATCCGGTGACGGCAAGCTGCTTGTTTAAAACCATAAAATTCAAGTCTAGGCAACAAACGCAATTGTTTACATTTGCGCAAATCTGCACACAAAGCTATGAGAAATATCTTGATTGTGGGTGCCGGACGCTCGGCTTCTTCACTTATAAAATACTTGCTAGGTAAAGCTGCATCTGAACATTTGCATCTTACTGTTGCCGACTTATCCATTGAGCTTGCTGAAAATAAAATTAAAAGTCATCCTGCAGCAACTGCAGTGGCCTTTGATATTCACGATGCCAACTCTCGAAGCAAACTCGTATCCCAATCCGATCTGGTTATATCTATGTTGCCTGCTCATTTACATGTTGAATTGGCGAAAGACTGTTTAGCGCACCGAAAACATTTGGTTACGGCAAGCTACATTAGTGATGCGATGCAAGCACTTAATCAGGAAGCCATCGAAAAAAATTTGGTTTTCATGAACGAAATTGGTTTGGATCCAGGCATTGATCACATGAGTGCTATGAAGATTATCGACGAAATTCGAGCAAAAGGCGGACGCATGCTTTTGTTCGAGTCGTTTTGTGGCGGATTAGTAGCTCCGGAGTCGGATAACAATTTATGGAATTACAAGTTTACGTGGGCGCCGCGAAATGTCGTTCTCGCAGGGCAAGGCGGTGCAGCAAAGTTTTTACATGAAGGAACTTATAAATATATTCCCTATCACAAATTATTTCGACGTACCGAATTTCTTGAAATTGAAGGATACGGCAAATTTGAAGGATACGCCAATCGTGATAGTTTAAAATACCGAGAAGTTTACGGATTAGAAGATGCATTAACGCTTTATCGCGGAACCATTCGCCGAGTTGGTTTTTCACGTGCGTGGAATATTTTTGTACAATTGGGAATGACCGACGATTCGTACGTTATCGATAATTCGGAAAATTTGAGTTACCGTGAATTCGTAAACCTGTTTTTACCGCATCATCCAACAGATTCGGTTGAAATTAAATTGCGGTTGAATGCCGGTATAGAACAAGACGACGTCATTTGGGATAAACTCCTCGAGCTCGATTTGTTTAATCCGCTTAAAATTGTGGGAATTAAAAATGCAACGCCGGCTATGATTTTAGAAAGAATTTTAAACGACAGTTGGAAACTTTCTGAAACCGACACCGATATGATTGTTATGTATCATAAAATTGGCTACGAACTCAACGGTAAGAGACAGCAAATCGACGCAACAATGGTATGTTTGGGAGACGATCAAACCTATACAGCTATGGCAAAAACAGTTGGTTTGCCCGTTGCCATTGCTGCACTGATGATTTTAAATAAAGTAATAACAACTCCTGGCGTACAATTGCCAATCGCGAAAGAAGTTTATGAGCCTGTATTGCAAGAATTAGAGCAACACGGCGTTATCTTTAAGGAACAAATTGTAGATTACAAAGGGTATGGAAATTAATGTTTAGCTTATGAAAATAAATGCTTTACAAGTAGAAATTGATGGAATCGACAAAGAAATTTTGCGCGAGCTTATGGCTGATGCGCGAAAACCAATTTTGCAGATCGCCAATAAAGTAGGAATTTCTGGCGCAGCTATTCATCAACGCTTACGCAAATTAGAACAAGCGGGTGTCATATCGGGTTCTAAATTTACCGTTAGCAACAAAGTTTTAGGATACAGCACCATGGCGTTTATTGGGATTTACCTCGACAAAGCCGCAAGAAATCCAGAAGCTGTTCGCGAATTAAAGAAAATCCCCGAGGTTTTAGAATGTCATTACACAACAGGAAATTGGTCGATTTTAATAAAAATGATTTGTCGCGATAATGAACATTTGATGCATTTATTGAATACCAAAATTCAAGTTATTGAAGGTGTGAGTCGAACGGAAACCTTCATTTCTTTAGAACAGCAGTTGGAACGGCAAATTCAATTATGATTTGACTGGAAAAGGCATTATTTTACAGATTTACGACATTCTTTAAATCGCAATATCTTTTCTAGCACTATTTTTCCGCAAAAGCGATTGCAGCGGAAACCCCGCAGCCGCCGGGTGGTTTCCACCGGTGGCGAGGAGTTGTAGCGTAAAGCGCGACGGCAGTGCTTGGCCTCAGCGCGGGAACTGCCGGTTTGCCCAAATAAAAAAAGCTGCCTAAAAAAGCAGCTTCTGTATTGTTTTTTGAATTTCCGAATTAGCGTCGGTTGGCGTAAATACTGATGTAATACAGCAGAGTTGCGATAGAACCGATGGCTGCTACCACGTACGTACGTGCCGCCCATTTAAGAGCGTCTTGTGCACCTGCCTGTTCTTCGCGGGTGAGCATACGCTTGTTTTCGAGCCACGCTAACGCACGGTTACTGGCGTCGTACTCGACAGGCAAGGTAATTACCGTGAAGAGCGTTGTTGCAGCAAAAACAACAATTCCGATTAGTAGTAACTGCGGAAAGCTGTTCAGCATCAGTACGCCAGCTAACAATATCCATTGCACCATCGACGAGGCTATGCTTACGATAGGCACTAGCGTTGAACGCATTTGCAACCAACTGTAGGCCGTTGCGTGTTGTACGGCGTGACCTACTTCGTGTGCTGCAACCGCTGCTGCCGCTGCATTGCGCTGATTGTAAACGGCTTCGCTGAGGTTCACGGTTTTATCGGCTGGATTGTAGTGATCGGTTAAACGTCCGGGTGTCGAAATAACTCGAACGTCGCGAATGCCGTGATCGGCCAACATTTTTTCGGCGATTTCGGCGCCACTCATGCCGTTGGCCAAGTGTAATTTACTGTACTTATCGAATTTGCTCTGGAGTCGGTTGCTTACCAACCACGACACCAAGAACAAGATTCCCATTATTAAATAAATTCCTATTCCCATTTTATGTTTATTTTCTTTACGTTCATCAAATTTAGCACCATTTTTTATGTTCTGTCAAGCTGACAGTCTCAATTTGGTACTTTTTAGCGAAAATTTAGGATTGTAAATTTTAAGCAGCTTATTGTTTTAAATTGGAATTAGATTGATTCTGTCTTTCTAGCTTCTCTATTTTTAGTTCCAACATTTGAATTTGCAGCTCAAAATTCTTTGTTTTTAACGCTTCAATATTTTTAGAATATTCGATATAACTTTCGTTATGCATTTTGTAGGCATCGAGTATAAAGGTTACAAACGACAAAAAACACACCAAAAGTGTCGCTGCGATAAATCCTAAGGTTAGATTTGAAATTTTCTTTTGGCCACCAAATTCCTTTCTTAATTTATCGAATTCTTCTTTGGATACCAGAACATTCTCCTCAGTTGAAGGATTAGTGACAAACTCGACAAATTCTGCTTGATTTGAATTTTGTTGGCTAAGCTGACTCATGTTACTTCTTGTAAAAACCTTTGATTACAAAAATGTCATTTACAATATCAACACCTAAATCAAAATTCATGTAATCGAAAATGTCGATTCCTCCAATCTTTATGCCTTTTGAGAACGAAATACCTGGACTAATAACGACACTATTAATTTTTATAACGTGTCGAGGCATTAACGAACCATCTGGTAATTTCTCAAAAATCTCGGAGAATGAATACCGAACTAAATCTTTCGTAGTTTCCATAAAACCAAATTTAAAAAATAAACGGTATTTGCAATCAATAATTATTTCATAAACTTTTGATTTTTTGTGCCTAAAAAGACATTTTATTTAGGAAACGATATTTACAATTTTCCCAGGAACGATAATTACTTTCTTGGGCGTTCGACCTTCGAGTTGCTTTTCGGTACGTTCGTCTTGCATGATGCGCAATTCGATTTCTTCGGTGGTTAAATCCATCGGAAGCTCAACATTAAAGCGGTGTTTTCCGTTAAATGAAACCGGATAATTCTTGGTAGATTCCACTAAAAACTCAGGATTAAATTTCGGAAATGGTGCAAAGGCAATGCTCGATTGATGGCCCAATTGTTCCCATAATTCTTCGGCGATGTGCGGCGCGTAGGGCGAAATAAGCACGGCTAAAGGTTCTAAAACACTGCGTTCGCGGCATTTCAAGGCTGTGAGTTCGTTAACGGCAATCATAAATTGGCTCACCGAGGTATTAAACGAAAATCCTTCGATGTCGTCTTGCACTTTTTTAATGGTTTTGTGCAGTACTTTCAAGGCTTCGGGCGAGGCGGGCTGTGCCGTAACTGCAAAACCGTTATCGTCGAAATACAAACGCCACAACTTTTTCAAGAAACTGAACACACCACTAATTCCGGCGGTGTTCCACGGTTTGGCTTGCTCCAGCGGACCCAAGAACATTTCGTACAAACGCAGCGTATCGGCGCCGTATTGCTCGCAAATATCGTCAGGTGTCACTACATTGTATTTGGATTTCGACATTTTTTCGACTTGCCTTAAAACAGTGAATTGTTTGTTGTCACTGAAAAAGAAAGTTTTGTCTTTAAAATCTTTTCTCCAATTTTTTAATGCTTCAACATCCAACTCATTTTCACCTGAAAGAACGGAGATATCAACAGGAATGTATCTAAACTTTATCTGAGAAATTTCATTTTCTGTCAAACCTTTGGATTTGTAAAAATTATCCTTTGAAGAATTAAAATTCAAATCTTGGACAGGATCATCAAAAATTTCTTTTGAAATATAAATCGGTTCAATTACCAAATCTTCGTGGTACGATTCGAGGATAAACGCACTCATTCCCAAAATCATCCCTTGGTTGATGAGCTTCTTAAACGGTTCTTCTTCTTGGATGAAACCGCGGTCTTTTAAGAATTTGTTCCAGAAGCGTGCGTACAGCAAGTGCCCAGTGGCGTGTTCGCTACCACCGATGTATAAATCAACGTTTTGCCAGTATTGTTGCGCTTTCGCGGAAAAGAGTTCGTTTTCGTTTTTCGCGTCCATGTAACGCAACCAGTACCACGAACTTCCGGCCCAACCCGGCATGGTATTTAACTCAAGCGGGAAAATCGTTTGGTTGTCGATGAGTTCGTTGCTTACCACCGTGTTTGTAACCGTATCCCAAGCCCAATGTGTGGCGTTTCCGAGTGGTGGCGCACCATCTTGCGTTGGCAAATATTTTTCTACTTCAGGTAAAGTGATGGGCAAATGTTCGACAGCGATGGCTTTAGGCAATCCGTCGACGTAATAAATCGGGAACGGTTCGCCCCAGTAGCGTTGTCTGGAAAACACGGCATCGCGTAGGCGGTAATTCACTTTTGCTCGTCCGGCACCCGATTCTTCCAAAGCTTGAATCACTTTTTTCATCGCGTCTTTGTAGTCGAGTCCGTCGAGGAAGCCCGAATTTATTAAAGAAAATCCGCCTTTATTGGTAAACGCAGCAGTGTCGGTATCTTGGTCTTCAAAAATTTGTGGAATGGGCAGGTTGAAGAATTTTGCAAAAGCATGGTCGCGTTCGTCGCCTGCCGGAACTGCCATTACGGCACCAGTTCCGTAACCTGCTAAAACGTAGTCGCCAATCCAAATCGGAATTTCTGCTCCCGTAAACGGATGTATGGCGTAAGCGCCCGTGAAAACGCCGGAAATGGTCTTAACATCGCTCATACGATCGCGTTCCGATTTTTTAGCAGCGGCTTCCACGTAGGCTTCCACGGCTGCTTTTTGGTCGGCAGTTGTAATATGTGCTACTAACGGATGTTCGGGTGCAAGCGTTAAAAAGCTCACGCCGTATAAAGTATCCGGTCGCGTGGTGAACACTTCAATATACTGCCCGGTGGTATTGTCGGCATTTAATGCAAAATCTAAATCCAAACCGTCTTGATCGCGCACGGCAAATTGCACCAAGGCACCGGTTGATTTTCCGATCCAGTTTTCTTGTGCGTCTTTAAGCGATTGCGTCCAGTCGATGGTTTGCAAGCCGGAAAGTAAGCGTTCTGCGTAAGCGGAAATACGCATGCTCCACTGTGTCATTTTCTTGCGAATAACGGGAAAGCCACCTCGTTCGGAAACGCCGTTAACAATTTCGTCGTTGGCAAGCACGGTTCCAAGTCCCGGACACCAGTTTACTTCGGTTTCGGCTAAGTAAGTGAGTCGGTATTGCAATAAAATTTGTTCCTTGGTTTCAGGTGAAAAGTGAATCCATTCATCGGCGGTGAAAGCGGTAACGTTATCGTCGCAAGCGGCATTAATGTTGGTAGTTCCCGAAGTTTCGAATAGGGAAACGAGTTCGGAAATGGGTCGTGCTTTGTCGGCCGATTTATCATACCACGAATCGAATATTTGTAAGAAAATGAACTGGGTCCATTTGTAATAATTCGGATCGGAAGTACGAACTTCTTTACTCCAATCGAATGAAAAACCGATGCGATCGAGCTGCTGTCGGTAACGCGCAATGTTTTCAGCGGTCGTTTTTTCCGGATGTTGCCCGGTTTGTATGGCGTATTGTTCTGCCGGAAGGCCAAAACTGTCGTAGCCTTGCGGATGCAACACGTTAAATCCTTGATGGCGTTTGTAGCGTGCGTAGATGTCGGATGCAATGTAGCCCAGCGGGTGCCCTACGTGTAGTCCGGCGCCGGAAGGATACGGAAACATGTCGAGAACGTAGTATTTTGGCTTTTCGGAATCGTACGACGCTTTAAAAGTTTCTTCGTTGGCCCAATATTTTTGCCACTTGGCTTCAATTTCGTTTGGTAAGTACTTCATAATTATGGATCGTTGCCGCAACTTTTAACAAGTGGTAGGATTGCGACAAGTGTGCGCAAATTTAAACTTAATGCCTGAATGTGGAAAGTTTGAAGAACATAATAAACAGTAACCAGATTAGTTTACTATTTTTACCACCAAATTGCGGTTAACAATGGCATCTTCGTACGATAAATTTCAAAAACGCCGACTCATAACGTCTTACTTTTCAGCAGTACTCAGCGTATTTTTGGTGCTGTTTTTGTTGGGTGCGCTCGGCTTGTTTGTGATTAATTCCAAAAAATTAGCCGATAACTTTAAGGAAGAAATTGCCGTGACGGTTTTTTTCAAGAACGAAGCCATCGATTCGACACTTACAGCGTTTAGCAACGAGTTAAAAACGGCGAAATTTGTAAAGAAAGCCGTGTATGTTTCTAAAGAACAAGCGGCAAAAAATCACTCTGAAGTGGTTGGCGAAGACTTTATTTCGTTTTTAGGCGTTAATCCGTTGCAAAACTCATTTGATGTGTATCTTAAAGCTGATTATGTAGTTCGAGACAGTATTGACCGTATTGAAGATCGTTTGCGCAAAAATGAAATGATTGGCGATGTGGTTTACGACAAACAAATCGTGAAATTGGTAAACGAAAACATCCAAAAAATTAGTTTGTGGATGCTCATTGTTTCGGGCGTTTTTGCTCTTGTCTCGGTTTTAATTATCAACAGTTCGATGCGTTTGTCGATTTACAGCAAACGTTTCATCATAAAAACCATGCAAATGGTAGGCGCTACAAAAGCGTTTATTCGCAAACCGTTTATCTGGACCAGCGTGAAGTTGGGTATGATTGGCGGCGTCTTAGCAGTAATTGCCCTAATTGCTTTGCTGTTATGGATTGATAATGCCAACCCGGGATTAGGCGTTTTAGACGAACCTATTGCGACAGGAATTATCTTATTGGCCGTGTTTGGATTGGGTGTTTTGATCACGTTTGTGAGTACCTTTTTTGCAACGCAACGCTTTTTAAATTTACGTACAGACGATTTATACTAAATCACTATGAAAGAATCTAAAGAATCAAATTTCGTATTCGGGAAACAGAATTATCAGTTGTTATTAATTGGTTGCGCAGTCATTGCCTTGGGTTTTATACTGATGTCGGGAGGCGGATCGGATGATCCAAATGTATTTAATCCAGAGATTTTTAACTTCCGACGCATTCGATTGGCACCTACCGTTGTTTTAATTGGTTTTGGCGTGGTTATTTGGTCGATTTTAAAGAATCCTAAAACGGCGAAATGAATTATTTCGAAGCGTTTGTTTTAGCGGTCATTGAAGGTTTAACGGAATATTTGCCCGTATCTTCAACAGCACACATGATTTTTGCGAGTTCGTATTTTGAAATTCAAAACGACGATTTTACCAAACTTTTTCAAGTGTCGATTCAGTTTGGAGCCATCTTGGCCGTGGTTTTTCTATATGCCAAAAAATTCTTCGATTTTACACGTTTACAATTCTATACCAAGCTCGCCCTGGCGGTAGTTCCTGCTTTGGTTCTTGGGAAACTCTTCGACGATTATATCGATGCCGTTCTTGGCGATCCGGTGCCTATTGCAATTGTTTTGATTATTGGCGGCATTGTTCTTTTGTTTATCGATAGGTTTTTCAAAAATCCCGTCATTCACAACGAACAAGAACTTCCGGTTAAAAAAGCGGTAATCATTGGTTTTTGGCAATGTTTGGCGATGATGCCGGGTACAAGTCGTTCGGCGGCATCAATCATTGGCGGTATGCAACAAGGACTTTCGCGACAAGCAGCAGCCGAGTTTTCGTTTTTTCTTGCAGTTCCAACGATGCTTGCGGTTAGCGTGTACAGCATTTTTGTGAAAACTTACGAAGCCAGCGGCAGCAAAGGTTACGAACTTATTTCGGCAACCGAAAACGGCTGGCAATTGTTTTTAGGTGGAAACGTTGTTGCGTTTATTGTGGCGGTTATTGCGATCAAATCGTTTATTGCGTTGTTGCTAAAATACGGCTTCAAACTTTGGGGTTGGTACCGCATTATTGCAGGCATTTTACTACTGATTT
>CALRVY020000098.1:0-10757 GCA_943371725.1 Pseudanabaena sp. UWO311
AGCTCCTAAAATCTCTTCAGACATAAACGGACCGCCCGGAAAACGTGCCGTATAATCGAGATTTAACCAAATTTGGCCGCGTTCATCGACGTGGTAGTGAATTTCTTTATTTCGAGATTCTTCCTCAAAAAGTACATTTTTGATTAGATAATTCGCTTGTTCTAAATCGGCTTTATTTCCAATCAGCATTTCGGGATAAATATGTCCGCCTGTGTGTATTAATCGCGGCGTTCCGCCAATGGCTCGAATGCAAGCAGCCATTAGAATGGCGTGATCGTCGCAATCGCCGGAAAAATGAACCAGCGACTCTGATGCACTAGCAATATACTCTGAATTTTTAGGATCGTTAACGTAATTCCAACGGTTTCGGATTTCTTTAAAAACGGCAAAACACTGAATCATTCGTCTGTCTTTGTGATATCCTTTTACGTCTTTAAAATGTTGCGTGGTGGCGTAAAGTGCAAAATTTCTAACCTTAGGATTATTAAACTCAATAGATTCCAAAATTTTTGATTTGTTTGGAAAAGGAAGCAGCTTGGCGATGATAACGTCTTGCGGATTCGGATTGTCGGCCATGCTATACATCATGGCACGATAATCTTCTGCGACAGCGTTAAAACCATAACCTCCAACAACAGTTCCAAATAATAGTATTATTAGGTAAATTATAATGGCAAGGATAATTATGGTTCGCAACTTGCGAAGCAACAGTTGAAAAGCGATAACGATAATTAGAAAAAGAAAAACTTGATCGAGATGAAACGGCCATTTAGGATCGATGATGTTTTGATGAACAATAATAAACACTGGAATAGTGAGTAAAATATTCAAAATAAAAATGATTACCGAATCCCAAGGTTTAGGAACTTGCAGCTTGCTTTTCAGTTGTTGAAAATTGATGTTAACGGAAGTGGACATCAGCTGCGCTCAAATTAATAAATTACCATTTCTTCAAATGTACCTTTTTTATCGATGATGTTAAATGAAACGAGTTGATTTTGAATTATGTTTAACGTTTCAGAAGTAATTTGCTCTTGCGACCATTCGGTAACTTTCAGCCAATCAAGTATTTGTGCGTGTTTCAAATGAAAGCGATCTGCAATAATTTTTGCGGCATCAGCTCTGTTTTTGAATGTAGATGTATATCGATTGATTACGGCTAATACGTTTTCTATCAGCGCTGAATTCGTTTCGATAAAGTTGGTATTTGCAGCAATAACAAAACAAGGCCAAGGCGAAGCGCAAACGCCCAATCGTCGGAAAATTTTTTGATCGACCAAAGGCTGTGTCATGAATTGTTCCCACATAAAATAGTCGGCTTCTCCAGCGGACAAAGCAGCAACTGCCCCGTCGATTGTGTGTACGATTTCAAATCGAATTTCGTCTGAATTCCATCCCCTATTTGCGGCGTGTACAAACGTCATTAACTCCGAACCGGAACCTTTTCGAGAAATTGCCGCAACTCGTCCGTTTAATTCAGTTTCGTTTTTAAAAGCCGAGTCGTAGCCAACGTGAACGCCCCAAAGTAATGGTGTTTTGGTGTACCACTGCACTAATTTGGCATTTCCGCCGCTTACGATGTGTTTGCAAATACCTTCGGTGAGTAAAATGGAAAGATCGCATTCGCCGGAATCCAACATCTGACACATCTTTCCAGTTCCTTCTTTTACGGTTACGAACTGTAAGTCGATTCCCAATTCCGCGAAAGCGTGATCTTCTAGCGCGAGTAAAATAGGTGTGTTAAAATGCTCTGGAACTCCCGTTAAAGTTACTTTTTTCATTGTTTTGCCAATACCGCTAAAACTTCTTGAATTAAATTTTCGATGGCTTCTTCCGGATTATCACTAAAAGTTCCGTTTGCACGATTGGCAATTATGGCATTTAGTGAAAGTGCTTCATGCCCAAATAAAGCTGACAATCCGTAAATAGCAGCGGTTTCCATTTCCAGATTGGTCATTGGAATGTCTTCATAACCAAATCCTTGAAGTTTTTCATTAATGGTTTTGTCGGCAGGTGTTAACCGAACTTCGCGTCCTTGTGGACCGTAAAAACCACCTGCTGTAGCGGTTATTCCTTTCTTAAAATTCGGATTATCAAACCAAGAAAGCAATTCGTCGCTGCAACTTACCGCGTACGGCTTTCCTTTATTCGAATCCCATTGTGTGTGCTCCACAAATCGGTCTGATAAACCTTCCAAAATTTGGTCGTTCAAAACGTATGATCGCAACATATTGTCGGTTCCAACGGCAAATCTCGACACCACAAACGAATTCACTGGAATATCGGGTTGTAGTGCTCCAGAAGTGCCTACACGAATGATTTTCAGTTTTTTAAGTTCCGATTTTACGGTACGTGTTTTTAAGTCAACATTCACTAAAGCGTCGAGTTCGTTAAGTACGATATCGATATTATCCGGACCGATACCGGTACTTAAAACGGTAATTCTTTTGCCTTTGTATGTTCCGGTTTGTGCTTTAAATTCACGTTTTTGGGTTGAAAACTCGATCTTGTCGAAATAGCACGTAATTTTTTCAACTCGGTTCTGATCGCCAACGAAGATAAATGTATCGGCAATATGTTCAGGCAGTAAGTTCAAGTGATACACACTGCCATCTGGATTTAATATTAGTTCTGAATTTGCTATCATAATTATCCTCCTACGCGTTTTACTTTAAATCCTTTTTCTTTTAGTTTTTGCATGATTTTATCTCGGTAATCACCTTGAACGATAATGACATGATCTTTCACACTGCCGCCAACGCCAAGACAGGTTTTGAGTTCTTTTGCTAAGATTTTTAACTCTGCTTCCGAACCTTCGTAGCCTTCAATCAGTGTAGTTGCAGCTCCTTTTCGCTTTTCGTATTTGCAAATTAGCGGTTCTTTTTGCAACTGAAGACGAACTTCCTCGGGCTCCGGCGTTTCTTCTGGCAAGGGTTCGTGGTTGGGAAATAGTTTTTTGAGTTGTTCTTGTAAGTCCATAAAAAAGAAGAGTGCGAACGCTAATTCGCACTCTATTATGTTATTGTGTTACACTACTTTTTAATCAATCCCAAATCGATCAGACGCTCGTTAAGGAAATCGCCTGCTGTTATGTCGTCGTATAATTTAGGATTATTCTCGTCTATGCAATTTTCTAAGCAATTCAATTTCATGTCGCTCACTGGATGCATAAAAAACGGAATGGAATAACGCGATGTTCCCCACAATTCGCGCGGCGGATTTACCACTTGATGAATCGTTGATTTTAATCGGTTGTTGGTGTGTCTTGAGAGCATGTCGCCCACATTTATAACAAGTTGATCGTCTTCGGCAATCGCGTCGATCCACTCCCCGTTATGGTTTTGCACTTGTAAACCTTTTCCTTGCGCACCCATTAAAAGCGTAATCAAATTGATATCGCCGTGTGCGGCTGCGCGGATGGCATTTTCAGGTTCTTGGGTGATTGGTGGATAGTGAATTGGCCGAAGAATGGAATTTCCTTCGTAGGCATATTCGTCGAAGTAATTTTCGTTTAATCCGAGGTGAAGCGCTAAAGCACGTAGTACGTAAACACCTGTTTTTTCGAGCATTTGAAACGCTTCTTTTCCAATTTCGTTGAATTTTGGAAGTTCTGTAACAACAACATTATCTGGATATTCATCTTTCCAACGCGACGTTTCATCGACATACTGACCAAAATGCCAGAATTCTTTTAAATCGCCTTCTTTTCGTCCTTTGGCGTGTTCTTTCCCGAAGGAAACATAACCGCGTTGTCCGCCAATTCCAGGAATTTCATACTTTTCTTTTACTTCTACGGGAAGTGCAAAAAACTGTCGAACTTCGCTGTACAAATCGTCTACCAAACGATCGTCTAAAAAATGCCCTTTTAGGGCTACAAAGCCAATTTCTTCAAAAGCTTTTCCGATTTCATTTACAAATTTTTGTTTGCGTTCCGGGTTCTCCGAAAGGAAATCACGCAGGTCAACACTTGGAATGTTTTGCATAGTCTTTTAAAAATTTCGATAATCGAGCCGCAGCTCTTAAACAAAGATAGTATTTTCCATTTTTGAAGCAGCATCACCGAGCGAGTTTTTCAGTCACTTTTAAGAAATAAACAACAATTTAGCTTTGCAACTACATCGATTGAAGTGGATAAAATACCTACTTTTGCGCTCGTTAAAAAACGATTCTTAACCCTATGAACTTCGATAGAAAAACGCTCAGTGATCAAGAATTAATTTCCCTTTACAAAAGTTTATTGCTTCCGCGAATGATTGAAGAGAAAATGCTCATTCTCATTCGTCAGGGAAAAGTCTCAAAGTGGTTTAGTGGCATTGGTCAAGAAGCTATTTCTGTGGGAATTGCATCGGTTTTAGATTCGGATGAATACATTTTGCCGATGCACCGAAACTTGGGTGTTTTTACCACTCGAAAAGTTCCGTTGCAAAAGTTGTTTGCGCAATGGCAAGGAAAACGTTCGGGCTTTACTAAAGGTCGCGACCGCAGTTTCCATTTCGGAACGCAAGAGCACAAAATTATTGGAATGATCTCGCATTTGGGACCGCAAATGGGTATTGCCGACGGTATTGCCCTGGCGCATAGGCTTCGAAATGAGAAAAAAGTTACAGCGGTTTTTACCGGTGAAGGTGCTACTTCGGAAGGCGATTTCCACGAAGCTTTAAATATTGCGTCTGTTTGGAAACTTCCGGTACTGTTTGTTATTGAAAACAACGGTTACGGATTATCTACACCAACCAACGAACAGTACAATTGCGAACATCTGGCCGACCGTGGCGTGGGCTATGGTATGGAAAGCTACATCGTCGATGGAAACAATATTTTGGATATTTACCATTTATTGAAAGATTTGAAGCACTCGATGTCGGAAAATCCGCGTCCGGTTTTATTGGAATTCAAGACGTTTCGTATGCGCGGACACGAGGAAGCCAGCGGAACTAAATATGTGCCTCAAGAATTAATGGATACTTGGGCAGCGAAAGATCCGGTTGCTAATTTTAGAAAATACCTCGTAGATAATTCTGTTTTAAATTCCGATTTAGAGGCTGAAATTACCGCAACTTTAAAGACCGAAATTGATAGCAATTGGCAAGCCGCTATTTCGGAGCCTGATTTTGAAGCGGTTTTAGAAGAAGAATTGAACGACGTATACAAGCCGTTTGACTTAGAAGTTATTCAACCAGAATCTGAGGTAAAAAATATACGTTTCGTTGATGCTATTTCGGAAAGTTTGTCGCAATCGTTCGAGCGTTTTCCGAACTCGGTGATTATGGGTCAAGATATTGCCGAATACGGTGGCGCGTTCAAAATCACTGATGGTTTTGTGGCTAAATTTGGAAAAGATCGGATTTTGAATACGCCCATTTGTGAAAGTGCGGTAGTTAGTGCTGGAATGGGATTGAGTATTAACGGTTACAAAGCGGTGGTTGAAATGCAATTTGCCGATTTTGTTTCTACGGGATTTAATCCGATTGTGAATTTGCTTGCCAAGTCGCATTATCGCTGGGGCGAACAAGCCGATGTTGTGGTGCGAATGCCTTGTGGCGGTGGTACTCAAGCCGGACCTTTTCACTCGCAAACCAATGAAGCTTGGTTTACAAAAACGCCGGGATTAAAAGTCGTTTATCCTGCCTTTCCATACGATGCAAAAGGATTACTTAATACATCGATTTCCGATCCCAATCCGGTGATTTACTTTGAACATAAATTATTGTATCGATCTGTTTACCAAGATGTACCAACATCTTATTATACGATTCCATTTGGTGAAGCGGCAACGATTCGAAACGGAAATAAACTTACTGTAATTAGTTTTGGAGCTGGAGTACATTGGGCTTTAGAAATTATCGACGAATTGCAATTAACTGATATTGATGTAATTGATTTAAGGACGTTACAACCTTTGGATACTGAAACGATTTTCGAGTCGGTGAAACGCACATCAAAATGCATCATTCTGCAAGAAGATTCGGTTTTTGGTGGTTTTGGAAGCGATTTATCGGCAATGATTATGGAAAACTGTTTCGAGTTTCTCGATGCGCCGGTTGTACGCGTAGGAAGTTTGGAAACTCCGATACCTTTTACCAAAGTTTTGGAAGACCAATATTTACCGAAAGCACGGTTTAAAACCAAAATTGTTGAACTCCTTGCATACTAACCTGAATTCGATTTCTTTGACTTCGATTTTAGGTTTTCGTATTTCGCTGATTTGTTGCTCTTTCGTTGGGAAACTGCTTTGCGCGAACGGGTGAAGCGGCATCCTTTTTGGCGTTACGGAATTTCCACTAAATATTTGCCAAAAAGATACAGCGGAACACGTGACGGCGGTGTGATTTTTTGCGCAGCGACGTTTTTGTTGCCGGCGCGCCCAAATAAATCAACTAAAAATTGTAAACGTTTTCGCTATTCTTTTCGTTCTAAAACAGCGCGTTGCATTGCTGTTACAACATTACTTTTTACTGTAGGAATTTCTGCCGTTCCGCTGCCGGAAAGATTTTTAGCCGATTCATCGTAAGAAATCAATGAAAAATGTAACTTATTGTCTTTCAATTCATGGAAATCGACAATACGCATGTTATCCACTTCGAAACTGCTCACGGTTGTGTTTCCGAAAACAGCTAAATCCAAGACGATTTTATTCAATTCATCGATTTCATACAAACCACGACTCTTATCTTTTACGCGCAGCAGATAATTTCGAACATCTTTGCGGTTGTAAATGATTGTCCACGACCACTCTCCTACTCTATCCGTTGTTCCTATTTTTATTTCCATCGGAACTTTGGCTTGGATTTTCCCCGAAGCTGGCGTTAGAATTTCTAATTCGCCTGTCCAATTTCCGATCCAACTTTCGGGAAACGATGTTTGTGCCGACGCGCAAAAGCCGAAAAGTAAAGTGCAAATCAGGAAAAATCGTTTCATAAATTACTCAGCGAGCATGTCGATTATCTTCTCGATAATATCATCGGTCGATGGTTTTGAAAAATAATCGCCATCGGTTCCGTATGCGGGTCGGTGGTGTTTAGCCGTTAGTGTTTGTGGTTTGCAATCGAGAAAGCGGTAGGCGTTTTGATCCTCGACAATTTTTTGCAAAATATAGGCCGAGGCACCTCCCGGAACATCTTCATCTACAACCAACAAACGATTTGTTTTCGCAACACTTGCTCCACAAACGTGTGTTAAATCGAATGGCAAAAGCGATTGTAAATCAACGATTTCCACTTCGATGCCTTGTTCAGAGAGTTCGGCGGCAGCAGCTTGTACGAGTCGTAAAGTTGAGCCGTACGAAACAACAGTGATGTCTTTTCCTTCGCGTAATACTTCTACGATTCCGATTGGTGTTGTGTATTCACCCGGATTTTCTGGAAGTTGCTCTTTTAATCGATAGCCGTTCAAACATTCAACAACCAGTGCAGGTTCATCGGCGAGCATTAACGCATTGTAAAAACCCGCTGCTTTGGTCATGTTTCTCGGAACCAAAACGTGAATTCCGCGTACCGCATTGATAATCATTCCCATAGGCGAGCCCGAATGCCAAATACCTTCTAATCGGTGTCCTCGAGTTCGTATAATTACAGGAGCTTTCTGCTTTCCTTTGGTGCGGTATTGCAAGGTGGCAAGGTCGTCGCTCATGATTTGAATCGCGTAAAGCAAATAATCCAAGTACTGGATTTCTGCGATAGGACGCAAACCGCGCATCGCCAATCCAATTCCTTGTCCGAGAATTGTAGCTTCACGAATTCCAACGTCGGCCACGCGGTGTTCGCCAAACTTTTGTTGTAAGCCTTCTAAACCTTGGTTAACATCGCCAATATTTCCCGAATCTTCCCCGAAAATAAGCGCTTGTGGGTATTTTGAAAACAGGGCGTCGAAATTGTCGCGTAATACAACTCGGGCGTCAACCGTCTCTGCACTGCTGTCTAAAATTGGTGCAATTTCAGGTATCGATTCAATGTTTTGATCGCTTTCCGAAAACAAATTACTGCTAAAAAGCGACTGGCATTTTTCGGCGTAAGCAACTGTCCAAGTGCGTAATTGCTCGTTATTACTGTTAGTTTTACGCGCTATTTTTCGCGCTAAGCTTAAAATATCTTTTCGAATAGGTTCGCGTGTTGCTTTCAGATCGGCGATATTGTCAATAAGCTCCTGACTCAAACCCGGCATTTGCGTTACTATTTCTAAAAGTTGCTGAACTTCAGCTTTAATCGGATCTAAGAACGATTTCCAAGCTTGTTTTTTACCTTCTAAAACGTCTTTTTTAATGTCTGATTCTAGGGCGTCTAATTCTTCAGGATTTGCGATATTGGTTGCAATCATCCACAAGCGCATTTGGCGAATACAATCGAATTCTTGTTCCCATTTCAGGCGTTCGGTCGATTTATAACGCTCGTGCGAACCGGAAGTTGAGTGCCCTTGCGGTTGCGTAAGTTCTTGAACGTGAATTAAAACGGGAACGTGTTCGGTGCGAGCAATTCGTCCAGCTTCTTCGTAAGTCTTAATTAAGGCTGCATAATCCCAACCTTTTACGGTTAAAATTTCAAAACCTTTTTTGGCGTCGGTTCTTTGGAAACCTGCTAAAATTTCGCTAATACTTTCTTTGGTAGTTTGGTGTTTAGCGTGTACCGAAATGCCGTATTCGTCGTCCCAAACGCTCATAACCATCGGCACTTGCAGTACTCCAGCGGCATTTATGGTTTCGAAAAATAAACCTTCCGATGTGCTTGCGTTTCCGATGGTTCCCCAAGCAACTTCATTTCCTTGGTTTGAAAATTTCGAAGCTTCGTCCCAGTCGGTTAACTGGCGGTAGTATTTTGAAGCTTCTGCTAAACCGAGCAATCGCGGCATCTGACCCGCGGTAGGCGAAATATCAGCAGAAGAGTTTTTTTGTTCAGAGAGATTTTTCCAGTTGCCGTTTTCATCGAGTGAATGTGTTGCAAAGTGTCCGCCCATTTGACGTCCGGCGCTCATTGGTTCCAGATTTAGGTCGGTGTTTCCATACAATCCTGCAAAAAAAGTTTCGATATTCAGAGCGCCAATGGCCATCATAAACGTTTGGTCGCGATAGTATCCCGAACGAAAGTCGCCATTTTGAAAAGCTTTTGCTAAGGCGAGCTGCGGAACTTCTTTTCCGTCGCCAAAGATTCCAAATTTTGCTTTACCACTTAGCACTTCTTTACGTCCTAGAAGGCTGCATTCGCGGCTGGTTATGGCCAATTTATAGTCGTCTAAAACGGCTTTTTTGAAATCTTCGAAAGAAAGAGTTGAAGCGTGTTCTAATGCTGTCATATTCGCAGGTCTTGAAAAAACAAATGTAACGAAAAGCGGTATTTGTTAAAAGCGAAAACGTTGTAATTGCAGTTTTGTTGATTCTTGAATTCAGATTTTAGCGAAATGTTCGCTAAGATGTTAAAATAGTACACCTATTTCGATAATTAATCAGTTGTTTTAAAGAAGCTTATTGCGAATTTTAGGGCAAAAATTGGAAAAGTTGTCCGGATATAGGGAATGATTATTCTTTTTTGGGCGCGCCGGCAAACGAGTCGTCGCTTCGCAAAAGGTGTACAAGCCGTCAGGTGTTCCGCTGTATCTTTTTGGCAGACGTTTAGTGGAAATTCCGTAACGCCAAAAAGGATGCCGCTACACCCCTTCGCGCGGAAATAAAGCGAAAGAATAGAAAGAAGAGAAAAAATGCGAAAAAAGCGAAAAAAGTGAAAAAATAGAAAGAATAAAAAAAGAAACAGAAGGGGAAAATAGCGCTTTTTGAACTTTGCGAAAATCTTTGCGAACTTTGCGGTTAGCCTTCGACACGCTCAGGCTTCGATGGAGCACAATGTTTCACGAAGTTTTTCTCAAAGTACACAAGGTTGCCTTCGACGAGCTACAGTACCAGCTTTTTAAGCGCACAGAAAACACCGAACCTCACAGAATTTTGCGCAATAGGGTACCGTTGAGGAAAACACAGAACGTGTCATTTCTTAAAGTAATTCTCCAACCTTCGACACGCTCGGGCAGCGACGATACGCGGATTCGGGTGGTAATACGATACGTAATGTGGTTAATTCATCGAAGTCTTAATACGTAATACTCCTATCTTAATACTTTCCAAAAAATATGTGGAAAACCCGTAATGGTATGTCGGTTTTTTTTTAAAACTTCGCCTCGATGGGGGCGGGTGGGATGGGGAGCGATTCCCACGTACGAAATTTCCAGAAATAAATTTTACGGAAAAACCGTAATTTGGAAAAATTTCGAGATTTATAGATGAAAAGATTTATGGAGCACAATGTTTCACAAAGTTCTTCACTAAGTACACAATGTTTGACTTCAACGAGCTACAGTAGCAGCTTTTTAAGCGCACAGAAAACACCGAAACACACAGAATTTTGCGCAATATGGTACCGTTGAGGAAAACACAGAACGTGTCATTTCTTACAGTAATTCTCCCGCCTTCGACACGCTCAGGCTTCGATGGAGCACAATGTTTCACGAAGTTTTTCACAATGTACACAAGGTTGCCTTCGACAGGCTCAGGCAGCGACGATACGCGGATTCGGGTGGGAACATGATACGTTAAGTGGTGATCTCGTCAAAATCGCTGCTGCATTTTACGGAAACGATTTTCGCAGCCCGGATAGAGGCGACATCCTCCTATGTTAGCAGTTTGAAATAAGACGTATTTTTAAAGTACTATTTTTATAAGATTAAAGTGAAAAGGGGTGAGAGATCATCGACATCCGAAATAGTTCAAAGAGACATATTCT
>CALRVY020000099.1:0-10726 GCA_943371725.1 Pseudanabaena sp. UWO311
AGTTCTGTGCTAGCATCGATTTATCATAAAACTAGTCGATTTGATTTAGCTGAAAAGTTTTATAAAAAAGCTATAGAATCTGCGAAAGACAATGTAGAATACTCGCAAGACTTATTTGATTTAACAACTAAAAATAATTTAGCACTTAATTATTATGAGCAAAAAAAGTACATTCAAGCATATGACCTTTTGAAAGAAGTCAAGAAAGGTTTCTCTGAGAAGAGTTTGCAAAATATTGAAATCCAATACAATAAGATATTTGCCAATTATATTTTAGCTAAATCACATGTTTTTCCTGAAATCAAGGATTTAAAATCGATTGATTCGATTTGTTTAGTCGCAAAAAATGAGAAAGACTATTCTACATTAATGCAGGCACAGTTCGCAAAAGCTATTTTTCTCTACAATACAAAATCAGATTTTCAAAAAGTTAAGAATCTTTTTTATGATACGATTTTACTTTCTAAGAGATATTCCACTGCAAGTATAGAAAGCTATTATATAGAGTGGTTTTTAAGATTATTTCCTGACGAAGATGTAAAATATTACAAAAGACTCTTGTCGTTGAAAGAAGGTATATATTTAAATCAGCAAAATTCGTTTGACAAATTTGCCCGGATAGAATACGAAGTCGATCGTTACCAAGAAGAAGCCGAAAAGTCGAGTTTGTTATTGCGCAGATTTATTGTTTATTCATCTATCGTTTTTGTAGTGCTTTTACTTTTATTGGTAAGAAAGAGATTGTATTTCTTTGTTAGATACCGAGTACTGAAGCTTCCCCTCCCCAAATTCCATCCCATTCGTAATCGGCCAAAAGGCACAGCTGTTCATATCGGTGTACATTCAGGAATTACCGTAGAAAGGAATCGGATTGCCAGAGAACTGCACGACAACGTATTAGGTAAAATGACCGGTTTACGCCTGGCGTTACTCAAATTTAAACCGCATTTGCCCCAAGAAAAGCAAGAAAAATATTTTCAGAAAGTGCAAAGCATCGATTTTTTGAGTTCGGAAATTCGAAAATCAACTACGGATCGATTTAGAGAATTGTCGGAGGCGTACGGACAAATTTCCAAACTACTGCACCATTATATATTGGAAGCTTCTGAAAGCGCCGATTTTAACATCCGGCTTCATATCGACGACGAGGTCGATTTCGACGCGCTCGAAGCACGGGTGAAAGTGCATACATATCGTATTGTTCAAGAGCTTGTAACGAATACCATGAAGTATGCCAACGCTAGTTTTGTGCGAATTTCTTTTGAAGCAACCGATGACCGAAAGTTCGTTTTTTCATATTCAGACGATGGTGTAGGTTTTGATTTCCCAAAAACACCAAAACCAGGAAAAGGACTCTCAAACATATTAGTACGCGGTAATGAAATATCTGCTAAATTTGAAATCAGTACAAATACAGGTAATGGTTTTCATTTGCGTATGATAATCCCCGATGCATTTATTAATATCAACCAAACAACAATTAGCCATGAACATCAAGATTTTATTTATTGACGATCATCCGCTACAAGTAGAAGGATGTAAAGCCGCATTACAATCAAACCCCTACGGATACGAAGTTACTTTCGATGCCGCCTACGATCTTAAATCAGCTTATAAAATTGTAAACGACGAAAAAAAAGTTTCGGAATACAACATCATTTTTGTCGATAAACGAATGCAAGCTGTTCCAGAGTTAAAACTCGAAGACGGAACCGATTTAATTGAAATCATTCAAAAAAAATCTTTTGATACCAAAATTGCAGTACTTACAACACATACCGAATACCTGATTTTATTTCAATTGACCAAAAAGTACGACTTAAACGCACTATTAGTAAAAAGCGATTCCAATGCAGCTATGTTAGCAACTGCTGTGCATGAAATGATGCAAGGCCGACAATATTTTTCGCGTACTGCGGTGGAATGCATGAAAGATATGGCCGAACGTGAACACGTTTTGGATTACTACAACCGCAGAATTATCTTTTATTTAAGCCAAGGGATTCGCACTAAAAACTTAGCCGAATTAATGAATCTTTCTCAATCAACAATCGAGAAAAGAAAAGCGCAAATTCGCGACTACTTATGCATAAAAAAAGGTGGCGACCCGGAATTAGTAGCCGAGTCAAGACGACTAGGTTTAGTATAGAACTGAGTTTGATTAAAAATCTTTGTCAGATCGCTTGAAAGGATTATTTTAGCTAAGCTGATTATAATTTATGTACCCTGTTTTTTAAGCTAACCATTTAAACAGACGTTTACTTTGTTGTATTTTTTGAGATGCCTCGGTACCCAAAAAAATCCGCCTTGTAGCCAGCTATTTAAATGAATTCTCACTTCATTTTTTACATCGAACTCAGGTTATAAATGAAAATCCCCGTTAGTACGCTACCAACGGGGATTTTTCTTATGTGAGATTGACGTCGAAATCAATTTTAGCTGCCACACATTTCGCAATCGTCTGGCTCGGCATTACGAGAGCGTTCAATCATAGCTCTAAATTCATCTACTGCCATTCCATCAGAAGTAGTTCCGCTTTCAATTTCAGCAGTTACGGCTATAGGTTCCGCTTTTTTATCGTTGTTGAGCGTAAATTTAATTGCATCAACAGCTGCCTTAGTTCGTAGGTAGTACATTCCCGTTTTCAATCCCGATTGCCATGCGTAAAAGTGCATTGAAGTAAGCTTAGCAAAAGACGCATCTTGCATGAACAAATTCAAAGATTGCGACTGGTCGATGAAGTAGCCGCGGTGTCTAGACATATCAATGATATCTTTCATTGACATTTCCCAAACCGTCTTATACAAGTCTTTTAAATCTTGCGGAATCCGATCAATGTGCTGCACCGAACCGTTGTGTCTCATAATCTCTTGCTTCAATTCTTCATTCCACAAGCCTCGTTTTACTAAGTCTTCGAGTAAATGTTTATTTACAACGATAAATTCACCAGAAAGCACACGACGGGTATAAATATTCGAAGTATAAGGTTCAAATGCTTCGTTGTTTCCTAAAATTTGTGAAGTCGATGCAGTTGGCATTGGCGCGACCAGTAAAGAGTTTCGAACACCGTGTTGCATTACTTTGTGTCGAAGCGCTTCCCAATCCCAACGACCCGACAAGTCACTGTCTTTTAAGCCCCACAAATTGTATTGAAATTCACCTTGAGAAATCGGAGAACCGGGATAGGTTTCATAAGCGCCTTCCTCTTGCGCCAACTCCATCGAAGCTGTTACTGCGGCAAAGTATAAAGTTTCAAAAATCTCTTCGTTTAGCTTTTTAGCTTCGTCGCTCGTAAATGGAAGACGCAACAAAATAAAAGCATCTGCTAATCCCTGAACACCTAATCCGATTGGTCGGTGACGCATGTTTGATTTTTCAGCTTCTGGAACCGGATAGTAATTGCGGTCGATTACTTTATTTAAATTTCGCGTTACTCGCTTGGTTACTTGAAAAAGCAACTCGTGGTTAAACGCACCATTTTCGATAAACATCGGAAGTGAAATCGACGCTAAGTTACATACCGCAATTTCGTCTTCGGCTGTATATTCCATAATCTCCGTACATAAATTCGACGAGCGAATAGTACCCAGATTTTTTTGATTTGATTTTCGATTTGCCGCATCTTTATAAAGCATGTACGGTGTTCCGGTTTCAATCTGCGATTCAAGGATTTTCTCCCAAAGTTCGCGTGCTTTTATGGTTTTACGGCCCTTTCCTTCTGCTTCATATTGGGTATATAGCGCCTCAAACTCATCGCCATAAACGTCGTACAATCCAGGGCATTCATTCGGACACATGAGCGTCCAGTTGCTGTCTTCTTGAATACGTTTCATGAATAAATCCGGCGTCCACATCGCGAAAAATAAGTCGCGAGCACGCATTTCTTCCTTCCCGGTATTTTTCTTTAAATCCAAAAAGTCGAAAACATCGGCATGCCACGGCTCTAGATAAATCGCAAAACTACCCTTGCGCTTTCCGCCTCCTTGATCAACGTATCGAGCAGTGTCATTAAATACGCGAAGCATGGGTACGATTCCGTTTGATGTTCCGTTGGTGCCGCGTATGTACGATCCAGTAGCACGAACATTGTGTATAGATAATCCAATACCACCAGCCGATTGAGAAATTTTAGCGGTTTGCTTCAACGTATCGTAAATGCCGTCGATACTATCGTCTTTCATAGTTAATAAAAAGCACGACGACATTTGCGGCTTGGGCGTTCCTGCGTTGAATAGCGTTGGCGTTGCGTGCGTAAAAAACTTTTTTGACATCAAGTCGTACGTTTCAATCACGGATTGTAAATCATCTAAATGAATTCCAACAGCCACACGCATGAGCATATGTTGCGGACGTTCAACGATTTTCCCATTTATTTTAAGAAGATACGATCGCTCCAGCGTTTTGAAACCGAAGTAGTCGTAATTGAAATCACGAGTATAAATCACATGTGAATTCAAAAATTCTGCATTATCCATAATAACGCGGTGCACATCGTCGGCAATTAGCGGCGATGCTTTTCCAGTTCTTGGATTGATGTAGTGGTACATTTCGTTCATCGTTTCCGAGAACGACTTTTTAGTATTGGAGTGTAAATTAGAAATAGCCACGCGAGCCGCTAGCTGTGCGTAATCAGGGTGCGAAACGGTCATTGAAGCGGCGGTTTCTGCGGCGAGGTTATCCAATTCAGAAGTGCTAACGCCATCGTATAATCCTTCGATAACGCGCATCGCAACTTTCACAGGGTCAACTAATTCGTTTAAACCGTAGCACAGTTTTTTTATTCTTTCGGTGATTTTATCGAACATCACCGGCTCACGATGACCATCTCGCTTTACTACATACATAAGGTAACAGTTTTTTAGGCCGGTTTTGCCGACCTTGGTTTGTATTGGTTTGAGCTATTGTGTCGCTGCACTTGGCAACGTATATTTTAGTTAAAAATCGGCGTCGAACGCAATTTTTTGTGTTTCCGTTTCTTTCGACATTACACCCGCTTTTTGGTATTCTGCCACTTTCTTTTCGAAGAAATTGGTTTTTCCTTGTAGGGAAATCATGTCCATAAAGTCGAACGGATTGGATGTATTGTATACTCGATCGCAACCTAAGTCGACTAAAAGTCTGTCAGCAACAAACTCCAAATACTGAGTCATTAAACCAGCATTCATTCCGATTAAACTTACGGGGAGTGATTCTGTTACAAACTCTCTTTCAATGTCTAAAGCCTCAACAATAATATCTTTGATTCGCGATTTCGAAACTTTATTTACCAAATGGTGGTTGTGTAAGTGTACAGCAAAGTTGCAGTGCACACCTTCGTCGCGAGAGATCAGTTCGTTAGAAAACGTTAGTCCGGGCATTAATCCGCGTTTTTTTAACCAATAAATAGAACAAAACGCTCCAGAAAAGAAAATTCCTTCAACGGCGGCAAACGCAATCAGTCGTTCCGCAAAAGAGTCCGATTTAATCCAACGCAGAGCCCATTCCGCTTTCTTTCGAATAGCTGGAAAAACTTCAATGGCATTAAAAAGCTGATTTTTTTCAAATTCGTCTTTAACATAAGTGTCAATCAACAACGAGTAGGTTTCGCTATGAATGTTTTCCATCATAATCTGGAAACCATAAAAGAATTTTGCTTCGGGATATTGAACTTCGTTTACAAAATTCTCTGCTAAATTCTCGTTCACAATTCCGTCAGAAGCTGCAAAAAATGCGAGAATATGCTTAATAAAGTACTTCTCGTCGTTGTTTAATTTGTTATTCCAGTCGTTTAGATCTTGCGACAAATCAATCTCTTCCGCAGTCCAAAAACTAGCCTCCATTTTCTTATACCAGTCCCAAATGTCGTGGTGTTTGATTGGAAAAATAACAAATCGATTCTTGTTTTCTTGCAAAATAGGCTCCATATCTTTTAGCTTTCTATACCTTTTCGGGCAAAATTTTAAGTTGAATGATTCAAAAGTTGAGTTACAAAGATTGTCATTTACAGCGTCTGAAAAAAGGCAAACTTATCCACAAACGCGGGTAGTTTTTAACAAGAGGCTTTTTCAAAATCGCGAAAAAGTAAAAAATTAATAGATTGTACTAGAGTGTTTTACACTTGAAAAATAAGCATTCAGTTAAGCTTCATTAAAATTTCGAAACTCTTTTTTGTATAGAAAAGTGAAAGCAGCACAGTTATTTTTTCGCGTATTCAGCTGCAATCTTTTCCAGTTCCAAATACCAGTTTTCGCCAAATCTTCGAATCAAGGCTTCTTTCACGAATTTATAAACGGGCACTTTTAATTCCGCACCCAATTCGCATGCCGGATCGCAAATTTCCCATTCGTCGTAGTTTACGGCCGAAAATTCCGAAAAGTCTTTTACACGGATAGGGTAGAGGTGACAAGAAACGGGTTTTTTCCAGGAAATTAAACCTTGATTGTAGGCTTGTTCAATGCCACAAAGCGCCGTTTCGCCATCGAAAATCACGTAAGCACAATCTTTTTCATCGATTAGCGGTGTTTCTAAAGTTCCATCGGTTCCAATTCTCGAAGTCCCTAGTGCTTCAATGGCAGCAATACCTTCAGGTCGAAGCAAGTTTTTAATCTGCGGATAAACAGATTCCAAAATGCTTACCTCTTCTTCCAATAGCGGCGCGCCAGCATCTCCATCCACACAGCAAGCACCCTTGCATGCCGATAAATTGCAAACAAAATCTTTTTCTAAAATGCGCTCACTAACGATTGTTTTCCCGAGTTGGAACATCTGATTTTCTATTTCACAGCAATCATATTGACAATTTGCCGTTCGTTTTTCTTTTGCAAAAGTAGTAGTTCCCTATTGCAGAACAAGCTGAAGCTCTAAAAACGTTTTTGATTGCAAACCTACCAATTGATATTTCGCTGCTGCTGAAAAAGGCTTTTAAGAAACGGCTCAATGAATAATTCGCATATAGATAGTTTTTTAAGCACTTTAAAATTTGATTTATTTACTTATACATCGATTTCGTTATTAATCTTTTAACAAATGCTTAATTTTTAACAGTTGTATGCGTCGTAACTTTGTGCAAAAATTACGGCTATGTTGGATATTAGAGAGATTTTAACGGTCGGAATGGTGCTTTTCGCCGTTATTGATGTGGTAGGCACAGTTCCGGTTATCGTCGATTTGCGAACAAAACACGGTCATATCGAATCAGAAAAAGCATCGATTGTTGCGTGTTTAATCATGATAACTTTTTTGTTTGTTGGCGAAGAAGTGTTGAATTTTATTGGAATCGATGTTAATTCATTTGCTGTTGCGGGCTCTTTTGTGCTGTTTTTCCTTGCGCTCGAGATGATTTTGGGTATCCGTATTTACCGCGACGAAGAATCGTCCTCCGCATCAATTGTTCCCATTGCTTTTCCGCTAATTGCAGGTGCTGGAACCATGACAACGCTCCTTTCGCTCCGAGCGCAATACGCAACTGTAAATATTATTGTCGCCATTTTACTTAATATTATCGTGGTTTATCTTGTTTTGAAATCGAGCAGCAAGATTGAACGTTTGCTGGGTAAAAACGGTTTAGGAGTGGTTCGCAAAACTTTTGGAGTCGTATTACTTGCTATTGCTGTTAAATTATTCGCCGCTAATGTTAAAGGACTATTTTTATAAACATCAGATTTGGTAATTTCGCTCCTTGAAATTGATTTAATGATGAAAGTTTTTATCAACGTTTTGATTGTTATTGCTGTAGCTTTGATTGCGGTCAATATTTCATTACTTGACTTAAAGAATCCTTTTGCTGGCGACAGCGCTATTGGTTTAATTGGTATTGCAGCTTCTATTTGCGCAGTTCTTATCTTAGTGATTTTTAGAATTTCTAAAAACATTGAAGAAAAATCTAAGTAAAGTATGATTTTCGATGTTGCCATTATCGGCGGAGGAGTTGCAGGCGTATCTTGTGCTCTAGTACTCGGTTCTGCACTCGATAAACCTTTCGCAACAGGCAAGTCTGTTGCCATTTTTACACACCAAAAAGGCTCCTCTCTTCAAAACGGCCTTTATAATAATGCGTACGGAATTCCTCCTGGAACTACAGGACAAGAATTACTCGCATCTTCCTTAAATCACCTAGCGAGTCAATATCCAAAGGTACAACAGCTACCTAATCACAAAATTATTGCTATTTCAATAAACAACGAAGGTTGTTTTGTACTTCAATCAGCCAACGAGATTTTCGAAGCTAAAACGATAGTAGTAGCAGTAGGTTCTGCCTCAGCATTTGTTATAGCAGGCTTAGAGGAGTATGTGATTCCGCATCCAAAAGCAAAAGCTGAAAAGAAACGTATTGCACTGAAAAACAATGATCATTTTGTCGCAAACGGATTATATGTAGCAGGCACACTCGCGGGGCATCGCAGTCAGTTGAGCATTGCCGCAGGAAGTGGTGCCTCCGTAGCAACCGATATTGCTAGCATTTGGAACGACAACCAGCCTACGCAAATACACGATAGCGTTCCACAAACTATTTAATCTTTTTGTTTTTTGGGCAATGCGCCGCAACGAGCTTTGTCTTCAAACGAATTTTGGAAGCGGCGCCCGCGCTTTTGCTGCAACTCCTCGCGCCTGCCGATGTCGGCGCTGTGGGGTTTCCGCGCCAATCGCTATTGCGGAAACGAGAAGCAAGTCCCGATAGTTATCGGGATAGAAGTTAGAAGCTAGAAACGAGAAGCTAGACTCGATGAATTCACCACTTAACGTTTCATTTAACCTCCCGAACCCGCGTATCGTTGGTGCCTGAGTTTGTCGAAGACTGTTTATTTGAGAAGATAGAAGCTAGAAACGAGAAGCTAGATTTCCGCAACGTTCACCCTTTTACGTTTCATTTTCCCACCCAAACCCGCGTATCGTTGGTACGTAAGCTCGTCGAAGGCGGAAGTTTGATGAGTTCACCACTTTACGTATCATTTCGGGGAAGATAGTCCCGATTGCTATCGGGATCACGACGTTCACTACTTAACGTCTCTTTTTCCCGCCCGAACCCACGTATCGTCGCAGCCTGAGCCCGTCGAAGGCAATGGGTCGAAGACGGCGTTGTGCCCATCGTGAAAAACTTCGGAAAACATTGTGCTCCTTAAACCTTTTCATCTCGAATTTTCGAAAGATCAAAAATTTTGAAATATCCGGTTTTTCCGTAAAATTTATTTCTGGGAAATTCGTATGGGGAATGTCCCTACGTATCCCTCCCGCCCTACGTGACGAAGTTTTGAAAAAAAATCGACATACCATTACGGCTTTTCCGCATATTTTTGAAGTATTAAGATTGGAGTATAGAGAATTAAGACTTCGATGAGTTCACCACTTGACGTATCGTTGGTGCCTGAGCTTGTCGAAGACTGTTTATTTGAGAA
This sequence comes from Pseudanabaena sp. UWO311, assembly GCA_943371725.1. Taxonomy (GTDB): domain Bacteria; phylum Bacteroidota; class Bacteroidia; order Flavobacteriales; family Flavobacteriaceae; genus Flavobacterium. The sequence continues at coordinate 9,372 of CALRVY020000099.1, forward strand.
GATAGAAGCTAGAAACGAGAAGCTAGATTTCCGCAACGTTCACCCTTTTACGTTTCATTTTCCCACCCAAACCCGCGTATCGTTGGTGCCTGAGCGTATCGAAGGCTAATCTTTCCCTTCTTTCCCTTCTTTTGCTTTTTCCCTTTTTTCCCTTTTTTCGCTTGTGCAACTTTCTCGCGCGAACGGGTGCAGCGGCATCCTTTTGGGCGATTTTTACTTCCACCAAACGTTTGCCCAAAAGATATAGCGGAACACGTGACGGCATGCACACCTTTTGCGAAGCGACGACTCGTTTGCCGGCGCGCCCAAAAAACACAAACGAAGAGGATATGGATTTTATAAAAGTCTTTAAAATAGAACTTTATATTTTTACCGAACCGAGATTTAGTGCTGCTTGAACCATTTTTATTTTCGGTAAAACGAGCTGCCAATATGCCGTATCGCCTTGTAAAAGTCTGATTTTCTCTGCATTCAAATACAACTCGATGGTTTTAAAATCTTCCGCATCGGTTTTTAACGTATAACCCATTTCATTTGCGTAAGTAATGAACGATTTCACAAGCGTGGCGTCTGTTTTCAAAGTACGCAAAAATTGGTAATTGTACTTTTTGTCGTCGAGTTTTTCGAAGATAAAATTGCTCGTTGCACCCGATTGAAGCAGCAGCAGCAACCGTTCTTTGTCTAAATCGGGGTTTAAGGCCACAAACACATCAGGGACAATGCCGCCGCCGCCGTACACGATTTTTCCTTTTGGGGTTTTAAATTTTTCGAGTTTGCCTAATTTTATCGAGTCTTTTTCAAAAAGTTCGCCGCTGTTCAGACGGTCGTCGAAACTTTCGTAATAGGCTTCCGTTCCTTTGCTATACGGGCCCTGAATGCTTCGTCCGGTTGGTGTGTAGTACCGCGCGATGGTAAGTCGTACTGCCGATCCGTCTTCGAAGCCAATTTCGCGCTGCACTAGTCCTTTTCCGAAGGAGCGCCGACCTATAATGGTTCCGCGATCGTTGTCTTGAACCGCTCCCGCAATGATTTCGCTTGCCGATGCGCTGTATTCGTCGATTAATACCGTCAGATTTCCTTGTTCAAATAATCCGCCAGCCGTAGCAATGTTGCTCTCTTTCTTTCCGTCTTTCGCTTTGGTGTAAACAATGAGAAGGTCTTGTTTCAAAAGTTCGTCGGCTATTTTCACGGCCTGCTCCATATAGCCACCGCCGTTACCGCACAAATCGAGAATCAGCGATTTTGCGCCTTGTTGGAGTAGTTTTTTAAGTTCTGCCGAAAATTCAGCTGCCGTTTCTTCGCCAAATTTCGCTATTTTAATGTAACCGTTGCCGTTTGGAAGCAGCACAGCCGCA
>CALRVY020000100.1:0-10688 GCA_943371725.1 Pseudanabaena sp. UWO311
TTGAAAGATTCAAAGATTGAAAGATTCAAAGATTGAAAAAATTGAATTCAGATAGCAATCGGAAGTGAAGAAATTCATTCTTGTGAAGTTGGAGTAAAAACTTTGCGACCTCTGTGCCTATGTGGTCTGCCGAAATAGTTTAGAAATTAAAAAAATAGAAAGAAGTGAAAAAATGGAAAAGAAGGAAAAGAAGCGAATTCCAATAGCTATCGGAAGTGAAGAAATCTCTCCCTGTGGAATTTGGGTAAAACCTTTGTGAACTCTGTGCCTATGTGGTCAACCGAAATAGTTTAGAAAATGGAAAAAATGGAAAAAATGGAAAAGAAGCGAATTCCGATAGCTATCGGAAGTGAAGAAATCTCTCCCTGTGGAATTTGGGTAAAACCTTTTGTGAACTCTGTGCCTATGTGGTCCGCTGGGATATTCGCGTAGATTGGCTAAGGGGAAAAGTTTTTCCTGTGCGAAATTTGCGGTTAGTACAGCCACTCGCTGAAGTCTCCACGGAGCACAATGCTTCACAAAGTTTTTCACAGCGGTCACAAAGTCATACTCTTCACAGGAATTGTGGTTACGTTTAGGGAATATGAAACGTTAAATGGTGCATTTATTTATTCCTTTAGCTATCGGGACTAGCTTCCCAAAAAAACTCTTGTATTCGACAGCCTTAAGTCTTTTCCCAAAATAAAAAAGACCGGACACATAATGCCGGTCTTTTCCCCAAAAACAATTAAAACAAATTGATTAGCAACACTTTCCGAAGAAAGCTCCCCTGTTACTAATCGTTCGCCCTAACACAAAACAATTTTTACTACTTTAACGTTCGCTTTTTAGTTGAATATCAACTAAATGCGACTTAAGCTCCGGTAATGCGCGGTTGGCTAATTTTTGTAAATTCGATTTCGAACTACTAGCGGCCAACTTTTCCGCGATTCCTATGGTTTTTATATGCGACTCGCGCAAGGTTTTAATAAACGTTGACTCAAAACTCGAAGAGCTAACCATCTGTAATTTATCAAGTTGCTCGCGACCTTCATCAGACAGCGAATTCGGAATGGTTATTTCCTCTTCTGTAGCGGCAGCCCGAATGTCGTCGTTTAAGTTTTGATGCGCTTTCAGCAACATATCTACTTTTTCACGTAATTCCGTTCGAGCAGAACGCCTGTCGGCAACGCGCAACATTTCAAGTTCCACCAAATTTATGGCGGCCCACTCTACAAGCAACGATGCATCGGCTGTTAACTGCTTCGAACCTTGAAATTTCTCAGCGTTAATTTCTTTCGCCAAAACCACTGGATCATCAGTATTCTTACAAGAACATAATAACAAAGAAATACAAAGCCATGAACTGAGCAGCACATTTTTTGGATTAACCAAAGATTGGCTCATGATTTTTATTTCAACAAAGATGTTTAATTTACAGGTCATAAACTTTATAAAATTTCAATCGATTTTTACATGATTTCGGGTCTAAATACTAAAATACTCGTCCGGGAAATTTAGCAAATACAGCTTTTCTTTAGCTCGAGTAATTGCCGTATACAACCAGCGATAATACGGAATTGAAATACCATCAGGCAAATACGGCTGCTCTACAAACACCCTGCTCCACTGCCCGCCTTGGGCTTTGTGACAAGTCATTGCATAACTAAACTTTACTTGCAAGGCGTTAAAGTACTGATTTTCTTTCATCTTCTTGTAACGCGTACTCGGACTGTATTCCAAATAATCTTCTTCAACTTGTGATGCAAAATCGCGGAATTCGGCTTGCGTTAGTGCGGGCGATTCACTTTGCAACGTATCGAGCATCACCAAACATTCAAAAGTGTCGGATTGCTGGTAATCGAGGAACTTCACTTTTACTCGTGCAAATTTTTTACCATAAAGTTCTTCTTCCTTAAAAATCTCAAGTACTTCAACAATATCACCGTTTGCAATGAAATCTTTAATTGCATCGTCGGCCAACCAATAATAATTGTTTTTCACAACCATGAGTAAATCGCCGGTAGCAATTTCGTGATCGCGCATCAGAATACGGTTCCGAATTTGGTTGTTGTAAGCATTGGCCCGTTTGTTGGAACGAACAATAACAATCGATTCGTCGATTTCCCGCTCGTTAAATGCACTTTCAAATGCGTCTTGGATGTCGTACGGATCTTGCAAACGCACAATATCCGGAAATCCAGAAATTTGGAACTGAAACGTACTGAGTTCTTCGCTCTTGATTAGATTTCGAATACCGGTTGCATTCATCAAAATGCCCGAATCGGTTGCTTGTCGCATAACTTCGGTCAGCTCCGTAATTCCCACGCCGGCAGCAAAATAAACAGCTAATTTTTCTGGATCCAAAGCCGGTGATAAATCGCTGTGAACGGGCGGCAACTGCGCGGTATCGCCTACAAAAAGTACCGCACAATGGTTGGCGCTGTACACAAACGTCAGTAAATCGTCGAGCAAACCGTTGCCAACAGCTTCCGAACCTGCGTCCGACAACATCGACGCCTCATCGATGATAAACAAAGCGTGCTGCCATTTGTTTTTCATCAGCGTAAAAGCATACTGCCCGTCGGTTACATTCGGGTAGTAAATACTGCGATGAATGGTGGCGGCATCTTTTCCAGAATAGCCCGACATCACTTTTGCGGCACGTCCGGTTGGCGCCATGAGCACCACGTCTTTATCGATCGATTCAAAAAACTGAACGATACTCGCAATTAGCGTTGTTTTTCCCGTTCCCGCATAACCTTTAAGCACAAATGCCGACTGTTGCGATTCGCCACTCAAAAATTGAGCAAACGTCTCGAAGAACACCTGCTGCGAAGGCGTTGTTTCAAAAGGAAAAAAGGCTTTAAGCCGCTGCGCTAAAATAGAGCTGTTTTGCATGGGCGAAGGCAATTGAAAACAATTTGCAAAAGCGATGGTTGATTGCTGTCCAAAAATAGCGGAATATCTCGGGCTGCTGCACGAAAAATCGTAAGTTTGCGCAACTGCTTATTAACCATGACGCAAGGTAACCAACTGAATTTAATTGTAGGATTAAACGGATTTTCATTTTTAGTGGTAAATCCGGAAAATAAAACGTTTCAGGCACCAACGCAGGTCGACTTTGCCGTAGCCGACTACCGAAAAACCACCGAAGAACAGTATTGGGAAGCGTTCCTGAAATATCCGGAGTTAACGCGCAACTACGAGAAAGTGACCATCTTTCACAAAAACGCCTACGCCACTTTTGTACCGAACGAACTCTACGACGAGGGTCAGCCCGAATTGTACCTGCAATTTGCGACCAAACTTTTCGAAACCGACTCGTTCGATATTGACGAAATACCCGAACTCGGCGTAAAAAACGTCTTTGTGCCTTACGTACACATCAATAATTTTCTGCTCGACCAATTCGACACTTTCGAATACCACCATTTCGAAACGGCTTTATGCAAGCAATTTCAGAAAATAGCCGCCCAACGAAGCGATAAGTTGGCTTTGGCATACGTCGATAAAAACCTGTTTTCGCTTTATGTGTTCCAAGGCAGTAACTTACTGTTTAACAATACATTTGAAATATTAAAACCAGCCGATTTCGTGTACTACTTGCTGTTCACAGCTGAGCAATTAGAACTAGATCCCGAGCAATTTCCCCTGCAACTTTTTGGAGCAATATCCGAAGAATCGCCCTTCTACCAATTGGCTTACCAATACATTCGAAACATCGAAGTTGCAACTGTTGTAACCGATTCGCAAAGCCTTTCGCAACTCGAAGCACGTGCATTTTTCCCTATTTTAAACGTATGAGAATAGTTTCCGGAACTTTTAAAGGTCGGCGTATCCAAGCGCCAAAAAACTTACCGGTACGTCCCACGACCGACATGAGTAAAGAAGCGCTTTTCAACGTTTTGAATAACCGCTATCACTTCAGTCAGTTACGCGTACTCGACTTGTTTTCGGGCACCGGCAATATTTCATACGAATTTGCTTCGCGCGGCAGCCAAGAAATTACAGCTGTCGATGCCGATTTCAACTGCGTAAAATTCATCAAAGCAACCAGCGCAGGATTTGAGATGGATTTAAGCGTAGTAAAATCCGATGTGTACAAATTTTTAGAAGCAAACAAAACGGTGTACGACTTAATTTTTGCCGATCCACCGTACGATTTCTCCGAAAAACAATTTCTTACAATTGTCGATTTAGTTTTTGAAAAACAGTCGCTTGAATCAGAAGGTTGTTTAATTATCGAACACAGCAAACATACCAAGTTAGATGCGCATCCCAACTTCGTGGAAAAGCGTGCCTACGGCGGTTCTGTCTTTAGTTTTTTCGAAAATCTAGAAGTAGATTAGCTGAGGAAAAATTAAAAAAAGCAGACCTATAAGCCGGATTCTGTCAACCTCCAAACGGAAGCAGCCTTATCATTTATCTGGATTGGCGGTTACCCGACAATTCTAGCTTTCTACCCTTCAGCCTCAGGCGAGAAACCTTTATCGCTTGCGCGAAAGCTGATATACTTGAAATTTCACCGCATAGAGTTTACCTGATTTCACTACAGCTTAACCTGTACATCCTTTCTGTTGCACTTGTCCTTCCCGATTGCTCGAGCGACGGGCGTTACCCGCTATGCTTCTCTGTGGTGTCCGGACTTTCCTCCCCTGCCTAAGCAAGAGCGATAAGGCGGTCTGCGGGCGCAAAGATAGCGCTACTAACATATTTTCCTTCCGAATTCCCTAAAGAAATAATGCTCCGTTCTTGTCTATTTCTATTTGGGCGTTCCCTGCCGTGCCAAACGTTTCAAACCGCGTTAAACAATTTTTCGGCAACGGCAGGTCGCGTTTTTGCTGCAACTCCTTGCGCTAACGCCCACAAAAACAAGTCGGTAACCGGCTTCCTGTGGTCGCCTGTTTCCTCCTGCTTTTGTTTGGGCCTTAGCGCTGCGGGGTTTCCGCGTCAACCGCTAACGCAGGCAATCGTTACCAAAAATCGTACTCGTAAAAAATTGTTTTTCAATACATTATATATTCAACGAATCGCTTTAACAACACATTAATTCAAATTTAACAATCATGCACCGAATAAAGCTTCTACATTTGCAGCAGAATTTTACAACAACATGAAAAATCAATTTGTACATCTACATCATCTTACTGGCTTACAGGCGAGGTGATACTGATATGCAAATTTTAAACGAAATATCTTTCAAACCCGTCTGAGTATCCGACGGGTTTTTTGTTTTTCCGCACGTTTACTCAGACACATTTTCTAAACCATGAGTAAACTAAAAATTGCGGTCCAAAAAAGCGGCCGTCTTACCGAAAAATCGCTAAATCTGCTCGAAGAATGCGGCATTAAAATCTCGAACGGCGCCCGCAAACTCAAAGCCGATGTTGCCAATTTCCCCATCGAAATTCTGTTTCTGCGCGATGACGACATTCCCCAATATGTAGAACAAGGCGTTGCCGATATCGGAATCCTCGGTCAGAATGAAGTCAGCGAACGCGGCAAAGACGTGCAAGTAATCGAAAATTTGGGCTTTGCCGCATGCCGCATGTCGCTCGCTATTCCAAAAGACGAATCCTACAACGGCATTTCGTACTTCGAAGGCAAGCGCATCGCTACAAGTTATCCCAAAATCTTAACCGAATTTTTCCGTGAAAACGGCATTACAGCAACCATCGAAGAAATTAGCGGCAGCGTAGAAATTGCCCCAGGAATCGGACTCGCCGAAGCCATTTTCGATATCGTAAGCACCGGCAGCACCTTGCTAATGAACGGCTTAAAAGAAGTTGAAGTTGTCGCTAAAAGTCAGGCTGTAATGATTGCCACCCAAGCACTTTCCGAGGAAAAGCAACGCATTTTAGATCAGTTGTTATTTCGCATTCGTGCCGTTCGCAGTGCTAAAGAAAACAAATACATCCTACTTAACGCACCAAACGAAGCTATAGATGCCATTTGCAAAATCCTGCCCGGAATGAAATCGCCAACAATATTGCCCTTAGCAGAACGTGGCTGGAGCAGTTTACATGCGGTAGTTCGCGAATCCGAGTTTTGGGAAATCATCGATCAACTCAAAAATCTCGGTGCACAAGGCATTTTGGTAATCCCAATCGAAAAAATGGTTCTTTAAAAATCTGCTATGATACAATTTGTAAATCCTTCAAAAAATACTTGGGCCGAACTCAGCAAACGCCCTACCCTACCCACAGAAAATCTCGATTCCAACGTACGTGCCATTTTTACCGATGTGCAAAACCGCGGCGATGCAGCCGTGCTCGAATACACGGAAAAGTTCGACCAAGCGAAACTTACGACACTAACCGTTTCCCAAACAGAAATCGATGCTTCGGAGTTTGAAATCGACACCGAACTGCGCACAGCTATTGAAGTTGCAAAAAATGCCATTTACAAATTTCACGAATCACAACGCGAAGTTCCCGAAATGGTCGAAACAACTCCGGGCGTGCGTTGTTGGCGCGAAAGCCGACCCATACAACGTATTGGTATTTACATTCCCGGCGGAACGGCCCCGTTGTTTTCAACCGTTTTAATGTTGGGAATTCCCGCGCAATTGGCAGGCTGTTCCGAGGTAGTTTTGTGTACGCCGCCAAACGCCGAAGGTAAAATTCATCCCGCAATACGGTATGCAGCAAAACGTATTGGTATCAAGCAAATCTTTGCCGTGGGCGGTGTTCAAGCCATTGCCGCTCTTACGTTTGGTACAGCAAGCATACCGGCCGTCCTGAAGATTTTCGGACCCGGAAACCAGTACGTTACTGCGGCCAAACAACTCGCATTGCAGTACGGAGTAGCTATTGATATGCCAGCCGGACCCAGCGAAGTTTTGGTGATAGCCGACAAATACGCCAATCCGGAATTTATTGCTGCCGATTTACTGTCGCAAGCCGAACACGGCGCCGACAGTCAAGTGGTGTTACTCTCCGACAGCGCCGAAATCATCGAACAGGCAATAAATCAAGTTAATAAACAGCTCGAATTAGTACCGCGAGCGTCGTTAGCGGCTGCTGCATTGGCAAACAGTAAGGCAATCCGATTTGAAAATTTAGTTGACTGCTTTGCCTTTAGCAACGCGTTTGCACCCGAACATTTAATTCTTGCTTTAGAAAATGCCGTCGAATACCGCAGTTTAATTCAAAATGCCGGTTCGGTATTTCTGGGAACATACAGTTGCGAAAGCGCCGGAGATTACGCCAGCGGAACCAATCACACCTTGCCTACCAACGGCTACGCACGTCAGTACAGCGGTGTCTCGCTCGACAGCTTTATCAAGAAAATTACCTTTCAGGAAATCGATGCGCAAGGAATCAAAAATCTGGGTCCAACTATCGAAATCTTGGCCGCCGCCGAAGGCTTGCAAGCACACAAAAATGCCGTAACGCTCCGCCTTCAACAAATAAAAAAATCGAATTCATGAAAAGCATCCAAAAATTAGCAAACCCGCACTTGCTTAATTTACAACCATACAGCAGCGCACGATCTGAATACTCAGGTACAGCGAAAGTGTTTTTAGATGCAAACGAAAATCCGTTTGGTTCTTTAAATCGCTATCCCGATCCGTTGCAAACAGCACTAAAATCAAAACTTTCTGAACTTAAAAATACAACGCCCGAGCAGCTTTTCATCGGAAACGGCAGCGACGAAATCATTGATTTAACGATCCGGCTGTTTTGCGCAGCAGGAGCCGATGCCGTTACGATTTGTCCGCCTACGTACGGTATGTACGAGGTTTCGGCAGCCATCAATAACATCCGAGTAAATCGAATTCCGTTAACCACTGATTTTGAATTAGATGTATCGAAAATTCTGAAAAAACAATCCAAAATATTGTTTTTGTGCTCGCCGAATAATCCCACGGGAAATGCATTAAAAAATATAGACGAAATCGTTCGTGCCTACTCGGGAATCGTATTTATCGACGAAGCGTACAGCGATTTTACCACAAACGAATCGTGGGTCACAAAAGTAAATCAGTATCCCAATGTGATCGTTTCGCAAACCTTCAGTAAAGCCTACGGACTTGCCGCTGCGCGAATCGGAGTGGCGTACGCATCCGCAGAAATAATCGATTTACTCAATAAAATAAAACCGCCATACAATTGTAGTTCTCTAAATGTTGCGGCTGCTCTGGAAGCACTTTCCGACAACGAAAAAGTGATGCAGCAAATCGCTGAAATCGTATCCGAACGCAAACGCCTGGAAAACGAACTTGCTGCGGTGCCCGTAATTGAAAAAGTCTTTACATCCGACGCCAACTTCCTCTTCCTAAAAACAACCGATGCAACAGCGATATACAATCAACTGATTAGGCGCGGAATCGTAGTTCGTAACCGACACAACATAGTAGAAAATTGCCTACGAATTACAGTAGGCACAAAACAGGAAAACGATTTGTTAATCAACATCTTAAAAAGCATCCAAGCATGAAAAAAGTACTCTTCATCGACCGCGACGGCACGTTAATTATAGAACCAAAAACCGATTTTCAGGTGGACAGTTTGGAAAAACTCGAATTCTATCCGTATGTGTTTCAGTACCTAGGAAAAATCGCTAAAGAACTCGACTACGACCTGGTAATGGTTACCAATCAAGACGGTTTAGGTACAGCTTCGTTTCCCGAATCGAACTTTTGGCCTGCACACAACAAAATGCTACAAGCGTTTGAAAATGAAGGTGTTGTTTTCAAAGAAGTTTTGATTGATACGTCGTTTGAAAACGAAAATCTACCGACTCGAAAACCGGGAACTGCATTGCTAACGCATTACATCAAAGGCAATTACGACTTAGCGAATTCGTTTGTTATTGGCGATCGGGAAACCGACGTGCAGTTGGCAAAAAATCTGGGTTGCAGGTCGATTTTCCTTGGCGAAACAGCAACAAACGCCGATCTCACCACAACAGCATGGGCAACGATCTATCAGTACTTAAAATCGCAACCACGAACCGCAACAGTTACACGAAAAACCAAAGAAACAGACATTGCTATTACACTAAACTTAGACGGCTCCGGAAAAGCGAACATAAATACTGGTCTTGGTTTTTTCGATCACTTGCTGGAGCAAATCGCTAAACACGGAAGTTTCGACTTAGCTATTTCCGTACGCGGTGATCTGCATATCGACGAACACCACACAATTGAAGACGTGGCCTTGACATTAGGACAAGCTTTTTTCGAAGCGCTAGGCAGTAAAATCGGCATCGAGCGTTACGGTTTTGTCTTACCTATGGACGATTGCTTGGCGCAGCTAGCCCTTGATTTCGGCGGACGTCCGTGGTTGGTTTGGAAGGCTAAATTCAAAAGAGAGAAAGTGGGCGATATGCCAACAGAAATGTTTGAACACTTTTTTAAATCATTTTCCGACCAGACTAAATGCAACATCAACATCAAAGCCAAAGGAAAAAATGAGCACCACAAAATCGAATCGCTCTTCAAAGCTTTTGGAAAATGCCTCAAAATGGCAGCAACAAAAAACAATCAGTTTTCAATTCCAAGTACAAAAGGAACCTTATGATCGCAATAATTCAATACAACGCTGGCAACGCTACTTCGGTGAAAAACGCCGTGGAAAGCTTGGGATTTGATTGTGAAATCACCTCAGATCAACAGAAAATCCGAGCCGCCGAAAAAGTCATTTTTCCCGGTGTAGGTGCCGCACAATCGGCCATGCTGTATCTAAAAACATACGGATTAGATAACTGCATTCAAAAACTTCAACAACCGGTTTTAGGAATTTGCCTTGGGCAGCAACTGCTGTGTGCGCATTCTGAAGAAGGAAACACGAAGGGACTAGGAATTTTCAATGCAAAAGTAAAGCGCTTCCCGGCAAACGGTATCGTTCCGCACATGGGTTGGAATACGATTACTCCAGTAAAGGAAACTGCTCTTTTACAAGGAATTACCGCCTACGACGACGTTTACTTTGTGCATTCTTACTATTGCGAACCCACTTCAGACACTGTCGCTACCTGCGAGTACATCTTGCCGTTTAGCGCGGTTATGCAAAAAGATAACTTCTATGCCACACAATTTCACCCAGAAAAATCGGCAGGAATCGGACTCCAAATATTAAATAACTTCTTGAAATTATGAGAATTATACCTGCCATAGATATCATCGAAGGAAAATGCGTTCGTTTAACAAAAGGCGATTATTCCACACAAAAAATATATCGAGAAAATCCCTTAGAAGTAGCCAAAGAATTTGAAGCAAACGGCATTGAATACTTGCATTTAGTGGATTTAGACGGTGCAAAATCAAACGGAATTGTCAACTATAAAACCTTAGAATTACTGGCTACGAAAACGCAACTAAAAATAGATTTTGGCGGCGGCATTAAATCGACAACCGATGTAGAAATTGCATTTTCGAGCGGCGCGGCACAAATTACGGCAGGAAGCATTGCCGTTAAAAAGCCGGAACTATTTGCCTCGTGGTTGGATAGATACGGTAGTTCAAAAATCATTCTTGGCGCCGATGCTCAAAATCGAAAAATTGCAGTTCAAGGATGGCTAGAAAAATCGGATGAAGATGTTGTGGCTTTCATCAAAACCCATTTCGAAAAAGGAATTCAGTATGTGGTTTGTACCGATATCGACAAAGACGGCATGTTAGCAGGACCGTCGTTCGATTTATATCAAGAAATACTGAAATCGGTTCCTGTAAAACTAGTGGCGAGCGGAGGCGTAAGCTC